>CAYFVP010000146.1:0-9875 GCA_964346655.1 uncultured Thermoplasmatales archaeon | reverse complement strand
TCTGATCACAATAGTCTTTTAAATCTATAAAATCTTTAAAACTTAATTCTAAATCTTTTAACATAACTTGCTGGCTTTTTTTCTGAACAATATTTTTAATTTGATAACTAGCCATATCTGCATTTTTTATAACAACATTTTCTGCTTTAAATGTTTGAAATTTAATTGCGTTGGCACCTGCTTTTTTTGCATTATTTACTAGTCTTTTTGCTAATCTTAAATTGCCATTATGATTAACACCTGCCTCAGCAATTATAAAACAAGGTCTATTTTCACCAATAAATGTGTTCTTTATTTTTATCAATAAAATAACACTCCTAAAACTATATTTTTATTTTTAAATGCTGGTCCATCCTCCATCTACCATAATGGTCGCTCCTGTAATATAGGAAGAAGCATCTGATGCTAAAAATAAAACTGTGGTTGCAACTTCTTCTGGTTTTCCCATTCGTCCAAGTGGTGTAATTTTATTATATTTTTTTAAAAAATCTTTTGTTTGATTATCAAAAATTCCACCAGGACATATACAATTAAACCTTATTCCAGAGTCTCCATAATATGAAGCAAGATAACGCGAATAATTTACAATACCTCCCTTAATAGCATTATATGCTGCAGACCAACCAGGATTTTTATCTTTATAAATACCAAAGTTGGGCCCAACAACGCCATAAATAGAACCAAGATTGATAATACTACCTTTTATTCTATCTTTTTTCATTAATTCAGCAACATCTCGAGATAGAAGACAATATGAGTTCATATGTAAATCAACATTTTTTCGCCAAGAATCCACTTTTATATCCTCAAGTTTTGTTGCCCAATCCTTGGTTTTTGGGTAAGATGTATTAATCCAAATATGAATTGGACCATCTTCATTAAAGATTTTTTTTAATTCTTTTTGTTTTTTTCTATTATAACTTGTATCAAACTTAATAAAACAAATATCGAGCTCAGTTTTTCGTATCTCTTTTTCAAATGATTTCCATTGATCTTTGTTTATATCAAAAATTAAAACTCTTCCTCCAGCTTGAGCAAGTGCAATACTAATTTGTTTTCCCAATAGTCCTAATCCACCATTTACACCTGCAACTTTTCCATTTAATTTAAATTTACTAATGTAATCAATCATAAAATTATCTCCTTATTTTTTATTAAAAAATCAATAAACTTAAGATCTGTTTCGGTGTCAATATCAAAAGCTGCCATGTCATCCATTATATATATTGCTGCTTTTTTGCTAGATAAAGGATGAATATTATTTGAGTCTAAAAGAAACAATCTATCATAAAAATATATTGAAGCATTAATATCATAAACCTTTGGCGCATCTTGGCTTCTTAAAATAGTTTTTTTGGTTGTTTTACATAGTTCTGCATAACCTTTCTTGTTTAATTCAATCATATTAAAATATGGATTTCTTCGTGCCTTTGTTACAGAAAATAATATGTCTGGTTTTTTTTCTTTAAATATCTTTAAACATTCATTAAGATCATTTACTGTTCTTAAAGGACTACTTACATCTAAATCAACAATTAAATCAAATTTTTCTTTGTAAATCTCTTCACTTTTTTTCAAGGTATGGCGTATTACATCTATTTTTCCAGTGGTATCTTTTGCTAATTCTTTAGGACGAATAAAAGGAACCTCAATACCATTATTTTTTGCAATTTGAGCAATTTCTTTTGAGTCAGTTGAACATACTATTTTGTTTACTTTATTCCATTTTTTTGCCAAAGCTATTGTGTAGGTAATCAGTGGTTTACCAGCAAGATTTCTGATATTCTTATTTTTTACTCTTTTTGAACCTGCTCTTGCACATATTGTGGCAAGTATATTCATAAATCTCTCACTCTTTTATTTTCATAATAATGTTAAAGACCTTTAAAGATTCATTTATATCATTCATTATTTTCTTTTTCTTAAAATTTGTAAAAAAATAATTCAGCTGAGCAAGATAAACATCATCTTTTTTTATATTAAATTTAATAGTTTTTTGATTATTTTCTTTTAAAATTTCAATTTTGTTTAGGATTAAATCTCCAACAATAGTATAATCTTTAAAATCAATTATTACTTCTCTTCTTTTTAATCTACTTAAACAGTTTAAATGAATATTTGCATAAATATTATTATTAAATTCTAATAAAATATCTGCAAAATCTTCAGAATTATTTGTTACATTACTTAATTTCTTAAAATTTGATTTAATATTTTTTACATTTCCAAAAAAATGATAAAGATAATCAATTTCATGAGATAAATCTAAAACTACACCACCGCCCATTTCCTTTATTGCACTATAATTTTTTAAATGATCAAAATTCTTTCTCCAATCAGGAAGATACGATGAGGTGTTTATCGAAACATGAATAGGTTTATTCTTTTTCAAATGTTCTTTTATCCATTGAATTACAGGATGAAATCTAAAATTATAAGCAGTATAAGTAAAAATATTATTTTTTTTAATTACATTTAAAAATTTCCTTAAATCTTGTTCATTATTTGAAAGAGGTTTTTCAATAAATAAGTGAATACTTTTTTTTGCACAAAATATAGCTGTTTCTATATGTTTGTTGGTTGGATTTGTTATAAATGCAATATCCGGCTTTATACTATCAATCTCTTTTAAATCGTATATTTCTTTTATACCTAATTTATTTTTAACAGATTCTTTTTTACTTCTAAATGCAAAAAGTTCATGGTCAAAATATTTTTTTAACAATTTTGCATGTCTTTTTCCGATTGACCCTAACCCAAAAAATATTATCCTCATTTTCCAGAAATGTCATTAAAATTTATGTTTATATAAATATTCCTTATCATTTGAAATAGTTATTAGATTTTGTTTTTAAAATATTCAATTGTTTTTTCTAATCCCTCAATTAAATCTATTTTCGGTTCCCATTTAAGTATTTTTATTGCCTTAGTAATATCAGGTTTTCTTTTTTTGGGATCATCTTTTGGAAGAGGATGATAGGTTAGTATTGATTTTGATGAGCACATCTTTTTTAATAATTTAGCAATCTCTAAGATTGTAATCTCAGATGGATTTCCAATATTTATTGGTAGACTATAATTTGATTCCATTAATTTTACAATACCCTGGATTTGATCAGTTATATAACAAAAACTTCTGGTTTGAGTTCCATCTCCATAAATAGTAATTGGTATATTTTTTAATGCTTGATAAATAAAATTGGGAACTGCTCTCCCATCATCAAGTCTCATTCTCGGTCCATATGTATTGAAAATTCTTGCTATATGAGTTTTTATTTTATGTTTATTATGATAAGCCATGGTTATTGCTTCTGCAAAACGTTTTGATTCGTCATATACTCCTCTTGGACCAATGGTATTAACATGCCCCCAATATTCTTCAGGCTGAGGATTTACCTCTGGATCACCATAAACTTCTGAAGTAGAAGCAAGTAGGAATTTTGCTTTATATCTTTTTGCAATACCAAGCATAATATGTGTTCCAAGTGAACCGACTTTTAATGTGTGAATAGGATGTTTATAATAATCAACAGGGGATGCAGGCGATGCAAGATGAAAAACCCAATCAATATTTCCAGATAATTCTATAGAATGAGTAATATCATGTTCAATTAGTTCGAACTCCTTTTTATTAATTATTTCTTTTAAATTTTCTTTTTTACCAGTTAATAAATTGTCAATGCAAACTACTTGATTCCCTTTTTTTAATAAATATTCACACAAATGTGAACCAATAAAACCAGCTCCCCCAGAGATGATTATTCTCATATATATTTCCTCATATTAATCATTGATTTTCTCTTTTATATATGCTATTAATTCATCTTTAAATTCATCTCTCATTAGAGCAACATCAAAAGTAGTTTTTAACCAATCCATTTTATTACCTAAATCATATCTTTTACCAATAAATTCAAACCCATAAATTGATTGATTATTCTTAAGAAGTTTAAGAGAATCTGTAAGTTGAACTTCACCCCCATAACCTTTTTTTGTTTTTTCTATATAATCAAAAATCTCGGATGTTAAAATATATCTTCCTAAAATCCCAAGATTAGAGGGAGCATTTTCTTTTTTTGGTTTCTCTACCAAATCTAAAATAGGATATAGATTTTTTTCAACTGGTTTGCCAGGTTTTATAATACCATAGGTTTCGATTCTATTATCTGGAACTTGTTCAACAGCAATTATTGACCTATTATATTTTTTAAATTTTTCAATTAATTGTTTGGTACATGGTTTTTTTGAAAAAACAATATCGTCACCTAAAAGAACTGCAAATGGTTCATCTCCAACATGTTTTTTTGCACACAAAACAGCATGGCCAAGCCCTAATGCCTTTTTTTGACGAACATATTGAATGTCTGCGAGCTCAGAGATTTTTCTTATCTCGTTTAATTTTTCCAGATTATTATTTTCTCTTAGAACATATTCAAGCTCAAAAGCAATGTCAAAATGATCCTCAATTGAATGCTTTCCTCTACCTGTTACAATAATAATATCATCAATTCCAGAGTCTACTGCTTCTTCAACTACATATTGAATAGCTGGTTTATCAACAAGAGGGAGCATTTCCTTTGGACTATTTTTTGTTGCAGGTAAAAATCTTGTTCCAAGACCTGCTGCAGGAATTACAGCTTTCATAATCTAACTCACCAACATATACCTTCATAAATACCTTGCTTTGCTTCCTCTAATCGTCTACCGTCTATTATCAATTTTCCTTTATAATTTAACTTTCTAAATTCATCCCAATCTGTTAAAATAAGAATTGCATCTGAATTAAGAATATTATTTATATTGGAGTAATTTATCTGTGGAAATATTTTTTTAAAATTATCCATTGCTTTAGGGTCATATACCTTAATAATTGCTTTTTCTTGTAATAGTTTTTTAATAACTGGTATAGCTCTACTTTCTCTAATATCATCTGTGTCTTTTTTAAAAGAAAGACCTAGAACACCAATATTTTTACCTTTAATACTGGGAAAATGTTTTTTCAAGATTTCAACTATTTTTAAAGGTTGTAAATCATTTACTTTTACTACGTTTTCCAAAATTTTTAGTTTTTCATCATATTTATTTGCCATTGTAATAAGGGCTTTTATATCTTTAGGAAAACAAGAACCACCCCATCCTATTCCTGAATTTAAAAATGCTCTTTCAATTCTTTTATCATAACCCATACCATCGGCAATTTTGTAGGTATCAATATCAAGCTTTTTACAAAAATTGCCAATTTCATTTATAAATGAAATTTTTGTGGCTAAAAAAGCATTTGATGCATATTTTATCATTTCAGCTTCAGAAAATCCTGTAAAAACTTTTGGGCACCTAAAATTTTCATATAATTTTTTTAAAATTTTTTTTGTTTTATCATCTTCTGTCCCGATTACAATTCTATCAGGATTTAAAAAATCTTGAATTGCTTTTCCCTCTTTTAAAAATTCAGGATTCATAGCAACTCCAAAATCTCTACCTGCTTTTTTACCTGAATTTTTTTCTAATATTGGGATTATAAAATCTTTTGTTGTACCAGGTAATATTGTACTTTTTATTATCACGACATGCCAATCTTTTTGTTTAATAATTTTCCCAATATCTATAGCTCCTTGTTTGATATTTGATAGGTCTATATTTCTATTTTTTTTTGAGGGGGTTCCTAGGCATATAAAAGTAATATCAGTTTTTTTTATATTTGAAGGATTAGTTGTTGCTATTATCCGGTTTTTATTCTTTGCTAAAAGTTCTGATAAGCCAATTTCATATATAGGTGCTATTCCCTTATTAATCGATTCAACTTTTTTTTTATTAACATCAATACAAATAACATCATGGTTCATATTTGCAAGACAAGTACCAGTTACTAAACCAACATATCCTGCTCCCAAGATGCTAATATTCATATGCACCTGTATTTAAATATTAAATTTAAAGGTTTAGAGAGGTCTTCATAATTAAATTAAAATTTTTAGTCTTTGAATATAGAGTTTATTAAATTGATATAAATGAATTATTTATTATATATCATTATAAAATAATTTTTTATTTTTGAAAATGAAAATGTTTTAGTTTTTGGTTTTTTGTTTCTTTATAAGCATCAAGACCTATTGTTTTTTCACCGGGTCTTGGTAATATATATGCAGTGACCTTATCTAAAAATCCCATACGTACACCTGCTTGGTGCATTCTAACTTGGAGGTCGATATCATTAACTTTATTCCATGATTTTCGCCAGCAATTTATATTATATTTAAAAAATCTTAGATATAATCTATAAAGCCAGGTTTGAGTTCCACCAATTCTTGGGTTATCATTTTTAACATCTACCAATATCTTTTTTCCATAGCGTTCTGACATCATAGATGAAGATACAAATTCATAATTATTTTCTTGTGCATAATATAGAAGAATTTCAAGATGATCAGGTGTCCAAATGTCATCATCATCAATTCTTGCTATCCATTTTCCTTTAACCATTTTTAACGCGGTATTTGCTGCAACAACTGGCCCTGCAAACCAATGATTTTCTACTGTTTCAGGATATCTTTTTCCCCTTTTTGGTATGTTATAAAATTTTATACGAGAATCATCAATAGTTGAAACTAATTCTCCTGTATCGTCTGTACAATTATCTCCAATTATTATAAATTCAAAATTTTCATATGTTTGATTAAGAACTGATTTAACTGCTCTCTCTATAAGGAGTTTTCCACGATTATACGTTGGAGTATAAACAGATATTAGAGGTTTTTCATTTGCACTATTATATTCTTTCTCATATTTTAATCTAGCAATTCTTAATTTAATTGGTTCTGAAAAAAAATATCGAAAAGAATTAAGACCACTTATAATTTTGTCCTGAATCGTTCGTTTACTCATTTATAATTCTCACATCGGGTTCGTGTTGTATGAAATTGCGATATCGACCTGGTGCCCATGTTTTGTAATTTGCTAAGTAATCATCAATAGTGTATTTTTTATCATATATTTTGTATTGCCCCTTTAAAACTTTAGGAGATTTAATCTCCATTAATCTTTCTAAATTTTTCGTGGATACAAGATCATATTTTTCATGATCACTCGGAATGGATAAAGGAATAGCTGCACTGCAATTTGGACAATATCTTTTGATCTGATCTTTAAATTGTTCAGGGGTTTTATTCCACCATCCTTTTTCAATAGGCCAACCACCTGGTCCATTAAATAAAATATCTTGAGCAGCTGCTACTTCACAGAAGAAGCAACCTTTTGGCGTTATTGAAGCAGACCATCTATTTTGGACCCAGCAATTATCTATTAGTTTCCACATTAACTCTTTATCATCTATTATTTCATCTGCCGCTATTAATAACGGTTGATGCCATCCCTCATCAGAAGTATGATCATTATATGCAATATATTTAGTCATAAAGGTTTCCTTTATTATATCTTCATATTCTTCCCATTTATACCCAGATGTCCATAACTCTCTTCTTTCTTTATCCGGAATCATTTCTAGATATATATTACAAATTTTACGGAATTCTGGATGAAGAGTTGGTTCTCCACCCATTAAACCTATGTGGCCGTGATATCCCTCTAAGGACTCAATTCCTTTTATTATTGTATCTAAATCCATAAAGTATGGTTTTTTATGATGTCCAACAAGTCTAGTACAATTTGCACATCTATAATTACATGCATTTGTAACTTCGATTTGTATTAATTTCATATCATATATTGGTTTCATTATAACTCACCCAACTCACAATTACCCAAAAATAAATTTTTTTTAATATCAATTTAAATTTATGTAAGTATATATGGCTAAATATTTTGATCATTTTTTACCTTCGTTTATCATATGGGGAAGTTAAATCATTAATATGCTTGTATCAAACATATATCATGGATAATTATTTTTTAATATACGTCCATCCTTTTTACCCGCTGAATTTATGCTTTATCAAATTACTCCTTTATTTAATTTACCAATCTTGATAAATTCCATTAAATATAATGTAATTACATATTAAATCAATATTTTTATTTTCACCTTCTTTTAATTCACCAAATGATTTAATATTCCATCCTTGTTTTAAAAAACCCTTTGCGTATGCTAAATTATAAGGAATGAAACTTTTTATAAAATAAAAATATCCATATGCTCTAGCGAGTTGAATTTTTTCATCAGTTAATTTTGGGAGCTTTTTTGATAAGATGTCATTATATTTTTCTTTTGATAATACATCATTTGTAAATCCTAAATCTCCATAATGTGTAATTCCAGCAACAATAACTGGTAATTTATGTAATGCCATTTCAAGTCCAATTGTTCCGTTGTAAACAATTCCCACATCAATGAATGAAAATAATGAATAAGGACTTATTTTCGTATTTGGTGGTATTATTTTTATATTTTCTGTTAAAGGGGAAAGATTTTTTAATATATAATCTGAAACTGTATTTTTTGACTTTGCAACATATGCTTCAGAAGGATGAATTTTTACAATAAGTTGATATTTCGTATTTTTTTTAAAGAATTCAATTGTATAACCAATCCATTCATATACATCTTTAAATCCTCTATGAGCTCTAAGTAATGATGAATCCCATGCTACATTTGGAAAACAAGCAAATGTTTTTTTATATTTTTCTGGTTCAAATTGATCTTTTACATTTTCATTAATATAACCATAGATTGAGGTATCACCCTCTTTACCATAAACTCTTTTATAAATAAAGGTGTCAAGTTCTTTATTTTCCTTTTTATTTAATTGTTTAATATTTCTTATATCCTTATAATAAGTATTAAAAAAAGTATTAACTTTATCTTTTAAATTAAAATCAAAAGCAATAGTGTCTTTTATATATCCTTCCCCTGGATAACTAACTCTTATTCCTCTTGATTCACAATATTCAGCAAAACTTCCCCATGAACTATAACCAAGATGTGTTGTTACAATTACATCGGGTTTTTCTTTTTGAACAATTTTTTCTGCAACGTTTACAGCAATTAGAGAATTTATTAATTCTGCTTTTAAGACTGATTCATATAAATTATCATCGATATCAATTGCTCCTTCAAAATATCTCATTGCTGCATTAACACTTAAACCTCCTACATATACATCTTTGTAAACTAAATTTTTACATTTTTTTATACTTAATTTGTCAACTTTATTTTGTATTTTATTAATTTCTTCTCTTGATATATAATCATTGATATTTAGATATGGAAGATCAACTGTTTTTAAAAAATCCTTTGAAAAATCGACACAATGTTTACATGTAATATCATCATGTACTGATTGAATTGTATATTCAGAAGTACACATTGTTAAACTTTTTCCACAGATTAAAACTTTTACATCATGTCCTCTCATTTGTACTGCCTTTGCAAGACCACATTCCCAGTATATTAGTCTCCCGTACATACCATATATCATGGTGAAAATTATTTTTTTAGCATCTTTTTTAATCATTGGTATTGGACTTGAATTTTTTGCTATCCTCTTTAATTTTTTAATTGCATTTTTTTGTGCAATTATAAATGCATTGTTTTTAATTATAAGTTTTAATCTTTTTTTAAAACCCTTTTTATTATAATACAATGAATTTTTCCCCTTTTTTACTTTTTTTGTTTGAATGCTACTAGTGTTTTTTGTAATCCAGTTTCAAGTGATATTTTTGGATAATCATTTATTAATTTCTTGAGTTTTGATATATCAGGGACGCGTCTTTTATGATCATATTCTCTACCTGTTAAAAATTTTGGATTGAATTTTTTATTTTCAAGTTTATGCAGTAATTTTGCTAATTCAATTATTTTTATTTCCATATCTTTTCCAACATTTACAATCTCGTTTGAGATATTTTCTGCAAGTTTTTTA
>CAYFVP010000145.1:0-10500 GCA_964346655.1 uncultured Thermoplasmatales archaeon | reverse complement strand
TATAGGGGTGTATCTAAGAAGTATCTACAAGGTTATGTAGATTTTCTTTCATTGCTTCTAAATGAAGGAAGTAATTGGTTTGATTTCATTCTATCCGATTATTTACCAACATGAGCCAATAAAAATATTATATGATGATTTTCTATTTTCCTCTTCATACATTTAAACTTTTTTCTTCGGCAAGCTTTGCCCTAAAATTCAATTTTGACCTAAAAATCCCGATTTTGACTTAAAATTATATAAATGGTCTTGGAAATTAACACTTGGTGATGATGTGGTAAAGAGAGAAGATTGCTTACATTTTTTTTATCGAAATAAAAAACTACATGGTATTGATAAACCAACTCCGAATATAATTAAAATGCCAATGTGTAGAATTAGAAGGATGACGGTTGGTGGATGTCATGAAAATTGTAAATGGTTTGAACCAAAATAATTTTTTTTTAAAATTTGATATTAAATGTATGATAGTTTAATAATATCGAATATTCTTTCTGTATCCTATAACGTTTGATAAAAACAGGTGATGGATACATCGGAATAGATGGGAATTGACTCTTATAGCAATCAAGACATAGTAAACCATTATAGCAATAGCTGAATGTCAACTTGTTTCTAGGAAACTGTTTTTTACATTTTTTGCATCTCATCGTTTTTTTATTATTCATTTATTTCATCTCAATAGAGCCATTATTTTATGTGTTAACTTTTAACAATATTACTATATAAATTTGACTTGTTAAAATTTCAAAATGACATTCTCAGCAATTAAGAAAAAATTTGGAGAATCAGTTAAATCTAAAAATAGAATTGCTCAGAAGAACGAGTTATTATGCAAGATCATTTGTTATAATATTACGGTTCTTATTCATGAAATGATTCAGCTCAATGGAACATCTGATTTGTTATCTTTTGATGGTTTGGAACGAGAAAAATCTATTTTATTTTACGATTAGATATATTAAATTAAACAATCTTTAATATTTAATAACCTTTTCCAAGACTTTTACCCCAAGGTAAATAGAAATCACTATCTTGTAGTTTAATCCAATAAACATTTGGTCCTTTATTTGATGATAATGCCAGTTCAGTAGCGAATAAAGCAACAGTTAGAATATTCTTTCTTTTAATTCCATTTTTTGTAAGGACTTTAACTAATTCATTCAATGTATCCCCAGTAATTACGGTATCCTCAATAATAGCAATCTTTTTATTAATTAATTTAAATATCTCATCTGGAATATATGTTTTCCATCTAGATGTTGTTATTGTTTTCGATATTTGTGGCTCAAATGAGAAATCTTTAGTGTTTATTTTTCTAGAAATACCGACATATAATGGAATATATTTTGCAGTTTTGGTAAGCATTAAATTTGCTATTATTGAGCCAGGGCCAGATAAAGAAAGCAATACATCAGGATTAAAATTATTAAATATTTTTTTACTTAATTCTTCTATACCAATTTCAATATCTTTCCATTCATATCTTTTAATTTTTCGTTGCAGATATAAAGATTTTAAACCAAAATAAAAAGTACCAAATATTCCTAATATCCCAATCATTATTGAAATAAATGTTATTAAATCCATAACATTACACTAATTACAAATGATTGTCATAAGTTATTAATTTTATTAAAAAAGTATTTTATATGAAGATATTCTTGATGCAGGAGAGAATTATGGATACTGTAAATGGAATAAGGTAACTCCAAAAATATAAATCGATAGTTGTAGATTGATTATTATATATGGGTTACGATCCAAGTTCCCAATCCTATCATAACTGCTGTCAAAATGACCAATGTTGCCATCATATAAGTAGTATTATCTCTTATTTTAGGTAAATCTCCCACTCGAACAGTTATTTCTTTTAAAACTATATTTTGCTGTAAAATTCCTTCTAAAATCTCTTCAATTGGGTCTCCTGGATTCCTTTTTTTCTTTTTCTTATACATTTCATCCAAATATTTCCTAGTCCTTTTATTCCAATCTTCAAGATTTTTAAGAACTCTTTCCAATTCAGGATATTTTTTCTTTTTTGCCATATACTCCTCCTCAGTTCCTGTATCTTGTCCATATGATTTATTGTTTTCTAACATTTTTACACCGTCCCTATATTTAAATCACGCTATTCTGACTTAAAAATGTCATTTTTGACCTAAAATTCGGTGTTTTTATGTATTTTTAGGGCAAAGCTATTTGACAAAGATAGTATAATCTATTTAAATAACAATTATTATTTTGATTATGGGTTTTTCATTGAATGAGGATTTGATTTTATTGATGACAGCAATAAGTGCCTATGGGATTATTATTATTGCAAATAAATTTATATGTCAAGAAGTTAAATCAACTAAATTTTATAGTATAGTCCCAAGGGTATGGGAGGTATATTCTTATGTTTCAATAATTGGAGTTTTAATATTGGCTGGAATAATAGGAAATGTAATCATAACTTCTAAAATTATAATAGAACAAGAAATTATTATCTGGTTTTTCATATTAATTGCTCTGATATTTCCAATTTTAATATTTCAAGCCGATTATTTTTATAATTATTTTTCAAATATTACAGAATCAGACCGCAGAATTAGAAGATATGCTTTTTGTAATTTATTAATTTTAACTTATATGTTTGGTTATTTTATTCTAAAACAAGATTTCGCAATAATTTTTGTTATGTTATTTACAATGTTTTTAAAACCAATTTTTCAAACTTATGAATTGTATCTAAAGAAAAAAAAATAAAATCAACCCTTATTTTCCAACCCTTTTTTGCCAACGCTATATTATACAGAACCATTTGGAATATTATTTAAATGATATGAAAAAGATTTTCAAGAGAGATCAAATATATAAAGATTAATGAGTGATAAATATCAATCTAAAAATCAGTTTTTAAAAAAAACAAATATTATTCAATTAGAAGATATAATTTCAATAATGGGATTAAATCCTGTAGATGGTGGAAATCTATTTAGAGAGCTATGTTGTCAACTTCTAAAAAAAATGGGATTCACTGACATTCATATTAGAAAAGGTAATGAAACTGGAAGAGACATAGACGCAAGATTTAAGGGAAAAAATTGGTGCTTTGAATGCAAAAGGTATGTACGACAAATAGATACCCCACAAATGGCATATAAATTTTTACAACTTGATATGTTATCTGAGGAATTAAAGCCAGATTATTTTGTATTAATATCTAATGCTTCTATGAAATCCATATTAAAAGATACGGTGGAGTTTAAGAAAGTAGATAAAAACACAAAGTATTCTGTTGAATCATGGACAAATGAATCATATAATCATAATTTTAATAAGATTTTACTTAGTTATCCAGATACTTATATTAGTTTTATTAACTCTCATTTTTCAACTAGAGGTAAATGGCTTCAAGAAATGATTGAAGACTTTAAATCTAGATCATCTCAATATTTAATGAAAAATCCAAAATTTTTTGATAACTATTGTTTTGGAATAGCAGTTTTGAAAAAATCAAAGCAAAAAGAAAAAAGATCAGATGTTTTATCATATGAATTTGTTTTACATGATTTATATAAGATATTTCGAAGTGATTTGCCTAAGATCCCTTTCGGACTTAATTTAGTATTAGTTGGATGCCCAATGAATCCCGTTTCTGGATTTTACGATTTTCTAGATAAGGAGACAATTAATTCATTAGTCAATATTCTTAGTTATTGGGGTGTTATACCATTATATATTTGTGATTCTTACATGACTTTCGGTGAAAGCGATTTAAGCAGGACATTTTTTTTCGATTCTGGCGCCATCGCTGTCCTTTATCAGTTAGATGTATCATATACGGATGAAGGAGAACTTCTTTGGCCTTATGATTGGTTAAAAAAATTAAGATTAGGTTGTATTAAAATGCGAAATTTTTCAAAAAGAGGGATGCTATCAACCCCAACAATTTTTAGATTATATATTATGTATAGCTGGAGAGGGGATTTATATAGAAGAAAAATTGATCCAATATTATTTGGAGGGTTAGAATGCTTTTTACCTTCTATTAATTATAGAAAACGTTATAATGAATTTGTCAAAGAAAATAAATCTGGAGAGATTATAAGTAATGATGTAATAGTAAAGCATCCTTTTGAGTTTCATTATCAAATTGGAAAGCCCCTTGCAGACTCATTATGGAAGAATAGTGGAATGAAAAAATCTTTCTTATCCTATGCTAAAGACATAGAGTCTGAAATACTTCGAGAGATGAAAGAAGTAAAAGAGAGAGACAAATTTTTAGATTTAACTAATTCAATGGTTGAATGGATTTATTCTTTTGGCTGGTTGTTTAACAAAGACTGGATTGATACTTCCTATAAAATTTTTGATGGATTTTTAGGAGAGTACTCCAAATATAAAAAATGAGGATGAATCGGTAAAAAACAGTTATATCAGTTTGTTCATAACTCCAAATAACATCGCATTCAAACCTCTTGAAAAAGAATATTTTCAAAATTAGATTATAAATTTAGTTTTTCGTTAAAATTACAATTACTAACTACCTTGTGTCCTTCTTAGCAAGAAATTATCTCCACTTGTTGTGGTATATGATTTTGGTTTCTTATATATTCCTTCGTCTTCGTCTAAACCAGCGATTATAAAATAACACAGAGGAAAAGTGCCTTCATCAAAATGAAAATTTTTAGTACATTCAAAAACGCCTTTACAAAATTCTGAAAAACGATTAGCTATTTGAGTCACTCCCTCTATAGACCCCATTTCTTGTTTAAACTGTTCTATTAAAGAATAAGCCAAATCTCCTTCAATTATCTTTCAATCCAATCATTGATTTGTTTAATAATTTTAGGATTATATTCTTTATAAATCGCCATACATCTTTGATGCCATCCTCCATCACTAGATATACTGATTTCTTTTTTACTATTTTGGTAATCTTTAACCCAGTCAACATCAATACCGTATCCTATATTATCTTTTTTTTCAGGTGTGGGATTATTTGCTCTTCCAATGGCTCTTATTTTTAATTTCTTTTCTCTCATTGGTGCAGTTTTCAAAAAAACAATATCTCTGTCTCTGATTTCGTTAAACAAACCAACGAAATAGGGAAAATCTTTTGGTTCATGATTCATACAAGCTACACTATTATCTAAAAAAGGTTTTGAGACATCTTTTCTACCTTTATATTTATAACCTATTCCATAAATTGCCATAAATTTTCCTCCATTTTTGTCATAAATCAATATAAGAGTATTTAAATCCCCCTATGATTCATCACCCACTATTCAACACCCTATTTTTGCCACCTTATAATGAACACCGTTGATTTGAATAGAACTAAAAGGACTTAGTAAACCAACTTGAAAAATATCAAGATTTAATTAAAAAATAAAACTTTTAGCTCAAAGCTGAAAATATCGAAAAATTTAAAAACAATTTCAATATTACATATATTTGTTCATGAAATTGATGATTTGTTCAAAAAATTTGATATTTGTTCAAAATATTGGTGAAATATATGAACTATCTGCCCGAGATTGTTAAATTAATTGAAGCAGGATTAAATGAAGATTCTATAAAAGTTTTAAACTATTCAAAATTATTGATACAAAATTTAGAAAAAGATGGTGATCCAAAAGCTGCTAATAGATTAAAAAATTCTATCAAAAAAAATAGATCAACTCTCTTAAAAGAAAAACAACCTATACTTAAAGCGAAAGCTCCTGTAGATCCTGAATCAAGATTGCCGCTTGCAGATATAAAACAATATACTGAAGAAGAAGTATTTTTAAGTGTCCCTATTCATTTATTTGATGACATAAATGAATTTATAAATCTAGTAAAAAATGCAGAAAAACTTGAAGAAGAGAATTTAAAATTTTATAGAAATCTGTTAATGTATGGCCCTCCTGGAACTGGTAAAACACAAACAGCACGATACATTAGTTCTAAAACACAATTACCCTTAGTAACTGTTCGAATAGATGGTTTAGTTTCTTCATATCTTGGAAGTACCTCGAAAAATATTCGTAGTTTGTTTGATTTTGTAGAGAATACACCTTGTATCTTATTTTTAGATGAATTTGATTCTATTGCTAAAATGAGAGACGACTCTAATGAACTTGGTGAGCTTAAAAGAGTTGTAAACGCTCTTTTGCAAAATATAGATACAATACATGGAAAATTACCAATCCTAGCTGCCACTAATCATCATCATATTCTTGACTCAGCAGTATGGAGAAGATTTGACTATAAGTTGTATTTTGATACTCCTAAAATAGAAGAAAGGAAAAAAATGATTAATAAATTTTTAAGTAATATTGTCATTAATGAAAAAAAAGTAGATATGCTTATAGAAATGACAGATGGTTTAAGTGGTTCAGAAATAGAAATGTTATGTAATATAATTAGGACTAATCTTGTCTTGAGTAAAAAAACATCAATATCAGAAAAATTCTTATTTGATTCATTTTTAAAATATCAACTAAGAAGTCTATCTCATGATGAAACGAATACAAAGGATATTAATGAAAGAAGGGTACTATTGGCAAAATCTCTTCGCTCTAAAAATAAAAAATTGTTTGGTATCAGAATATTAGCAAAGATGATAGGTTTTTCTACAGGAAAAACTTCTAATTTAATTAAAGAGGTAGATGAAAATGCCTGAAAATAATTTACTTCCTGTTAGGATTGTACATCCAAGTAGAGATTTTTATCATAAGTCCGAAAAAAGAGGAGGTGGAGTTAGGTTTTTTATACCATATGATACTCCCAAATATCGTGAACATCAAAGAAAATTATTATTTGAAATAAAAAATGTAGAAAGGAATTTGGAAGATAATTTTAACAAATATCCTGAAGTCCCATCAGTATTAAAAGCTCAATTGATTTCTAAGGCCTGGGCAAAATCTCATAGACCGAACAATATTTTTGAATTAGAAACCTGTCCAATTATTGGCTTAGATCGAATGGGTGAACTTTTAATAAGTGCAACAAAACCAGGATTGAATAAACTTAAAAAAAGAATTGGCGAACCTAAAAATAAGACACAAAAAGCAAATTTAACAACTGTAGCAAAATTTCAGGCATATGACTTAAAAGATAAACTCATGGGCATAGATATTGAAACTCTTAAAAACAAAGCTAAAAGAGACAAAGTGACTATTTTGAAGATAATATTATTTGATCATCAAAATTCTGAAATAAATAAGATTGTCAAGAGAGAATTTCTTGATTTTGTATCAGATTTGAAATTGAATATTAAAGATATTACCAAAATGGAAAATTTTGCTATTTATAAGTTAATTGGCGCTAATGAAGACCAGATTAAGAAATTGTGTTATCATCCATCAGTAAGAACAGTTTCTTATTTCCCAACTTTTAAAATTGTTAAACCAAGAGAGTTAGTAATAAAAGGAAAAAAATTTCAAACAATAAAGCCAGTAGAAACTGAAGAATATCCTAAAATAGGGATAATAGATAGTGGCATTCCAGATGAGCATCCCTATTTAAAACCATGGATTGTCGATAGGAAACGCTTTGTTCCCGAGGTATATTCTGATTTTAATCATGGTACTTTTGTTGCTGGTCTAGCTTGTTTTGGTCAACAAATTAATGGAAATAATATTTGTCCAGATAAGGATAATATTAAGCTAATAGACATCCATTTATTACCTGATGAAAATTCTGGCGAAGGAGTTACAGAGGATGATCTAATTGATATGTTGCAATCATCGATACCAAATTTATCAGAAAAACATAATACAAAAATTTGGAATATGTCCGCAGGTTTTGAAGTAACCGCTGATAATAATAGATTTTCGTCTTTAGCAATTTTTTTAGATAAATTTCAAGATAAAAATAAAATAATATTTACAATTCCAAGTGGAAATTTTATTTCTACCTCTTATAGAAAATGGCCTCCACAAATTGATTTTAATAATCAGGATAAGATTCAAATTCCTGCGGATTCTGTTAGGGCGATAACGGTTGGATCATTAGCATGTACCCAAAATCCTAATAGCATTGTTGATGTAAATCAACCAACACCTTATTCTTGTAAAGGTCCAGGACCTGCTTTTATACCAAAACCTGAATTAGTTCACTATAGTGGGAATTTTTCTATAAATATGGGCATTCCAGATATTACAGGACAAGGTATTCGCTCATTTGATGAAAATGGTGCTATTGTTGAAGGTATTGGAACAAGCTATTCTTCACCTTTGGTAGCTCGAACTTTGAGCCTTGTTCATCATAATTTATATCCAGAACCTTCATCTTTATTAATAAAGGCAATGACTTTTCATAATAGTAGGTTGCCTACAAATATAGGTAAAACAGAAGAAATATTTCCATACGTAGGATTTGGAATGCCACTTGACTTAAATCATATTCTACATTGTAAAGATAGTGAAATAACTTTAATTTTTGAACAGGAAATATATGAAGGAATTATTCTTGAATATCCATTTGTTTGGCCAAAATCATTAACTGACAATTCTGGGAAGTGTAGAGGGAAGGTAAAAGTCACATTGGTAGCAGATACGCCATTAGATGAAAGTTATGGATCGGAATATGTACGGGCAAATGTTGATGTTTCACTTCAATCCATCATATATAAAAAGAAAGGCAAGAAAAAAGTTAAATATCATCTTCATGAAATTCCAAAAACAAAGGATTTGAAAAAAATTTACGAAAAAGAAATAATCGAACATGGATTTAAATGGAAACCAGTAAAAAGATATGAAGCAAATCTAAAAAAAATTAGTGCTAAAGACTGGAGAATACGTGTATATCTTTTATTAAGGGATGGTGTAAAATTAGGAGAAAAACCTGTAAAATTTGCTTTGATTTTTACATTATTTGATCCAGATAAGAAAGCACCAGTATATAATGAAGTAGTAGCAAGTCTCAGAACAAGAGGCGTAATAACAAGTCCAATACAGTTAAGAAGTAAAGTAAGACAGAAAGTTAGAACTTGATCATTACAAATCAGCATCAGGTCTTATTAAAACTATGATCTCTCCATTTTCAGCTTTTAATGTCCAATCTAATTTATCTCCCTCTTTCAAATTAAACTGGCCCATAATAGCAGCAGGAACTGTTGTTCTATATGAATTTGCAACTGTAGATGCCTTAGCTATAGTTGTTTTGAATCCCATAAAAATCATATGTAAATATATTATGAATTATATAACTTTTACTACCTTTGATACTATCAAACATCCTACCTAAAATTTATATACTAGGATACATATGCCCTATAATAGGTAGTAAAAAAGGTAGTAAACATGGTTTAAACATGGTTCGTATAAATATAAATCAAACTACCATAGAGAACTATCTAGGATTAAAAGATAATATGGAAAAGAAATTGTCTGAAGTTGAATCTAAAACGAGAGTTTCTTATCCTCAAGATTGGTCAGCATATAATCAAGCGCAAACACAGGAAAAAATACTATTTTTAGAATTTCTACATGATTTAACATCCCAAATACCAAAACAAAAAAGAAATGGTAGAGGACGACCACCTATCAATATAGGTGATATGATTTTTTGTTGCTGTCTAAAAATATACTTGGATTTCAGCAGTCGTAGATCTGAGGGTGATATTCAACTGGCTTATGAGCTTGGATATATTGATCGCATACCTCATTTCAATTCAATTTTAAACTATCTTAACAACCCTGTTTTGAAGTCTTATCTTACGCAACTTATTCAGCTTTCAGCACTTCCATTAAAGGATTTTGAGAAAATATTCACTGTGGATGCGACAGGATTCTCTACGAGTATGTTTGGACGTTGGTTGAATCTTCGTGCTTGTAGCAAGATGGAGGTTGTTAATATTCGGAAATATATGAAATGTCATATAATGAGTGGCACTCGGACTAATATTATAACACATGTAGAAGTAACGGATCATACAGTACATGATACATTAAAATTCCCTGATTTAGTTAATAATACAGGTCAGAATTTTGATATGCAGGAAGTTTGTGCTGATATGGGGTATATGAGCCGTAAGAATTATAGTATTGTTGCCCATCATGGAGGTGTTCCTTATATTCCTTTTAAGGAGAATACAATTAGCAGAGCAATGGGAGTTCCCATATGGAGAACTATGCATCATTTTTTCAAGGAACATCATGATGAATTTATGAAACATTATCATCAAAGGAGCAATGCTGAAAGCGTGTTCTCTGCAATAAAAAGAAAATTTGGGGATTACTTGAGAACTAAAAACCCTACTGCTTGTACAAATGAAATTCTTTGTAAATGCCTTGTTCATAATCTTTGCTGTCTGATTCAAGAAATGTTTACACTGGGCATCAAGATTGATTTTCAAAATAATGCTGCTCGGATTTTTTGTGCAAAAACGGGATGGTGATTATTTTTTGTGCACCTATGTTAAGTCCGCCGATACTATTCTTTAATGTATTTTATATTATTAATCTTTATGACATGCACCTATTCGCAGTCCAAACAGAGTGGCTGCACTATGGGTGACTT
>CAYFVP010000144.1:0-34007 GCA_964346655.1 uncultured Thermoplasmatales archaeon | reverse complement strand
GCTAATGACTCACCATAGTGGGCTAATCCACACTCCTCTCATAAGTGTGGATCAGTACCCGTATAGAAGAGTGTCGTCAATAACGACCTCACCATCATAATCTATAAATCAGAGGTGATCAATAAAGGTATTTGAAAAAAAGGTATTGCAACACGAGATAATGTGTCATGAGAAAAAAAGAGAAAGAGGCTCTTCCATGACAGAATTATCATAGAAGAGGGTAGGTAATTTATTTAGGTGTTTTTTCAAATGTTGAAGCTTTCATTGAATAGCGTTTAACTGATTCTATACCATTCAAACAACTTTCTTTTGTTGTGTATCCTTGGCTCTGAGTAACTACTTCATTATTTGGTGTAACTAAATGGAAATACCATAGTCCATCATTTGGCGATTGCCAATATTCAAATCTCTCCTCCATTTATCTAACCTCCTATATTATAGTAAACAATTGATAGGATATGAATGTTTTTATTTATTAATCTTTATTAGAACAAATATTTGTCTAAAATTTTTTTTGGATGCCTTTATTTCTTCCCAACAGGCATTATATATAATGGATGCTCTTCGTCTAACATATTTATAACCTCTTTCACCTCCTCATCTGTAAAAGCACCGACAACACATGTTCCAAGATCTAAGGATACTGCTTGCAAATAAATATTTTGAGCTGCATGACCAGCCTCCATATGCACATATCTTATGCCCCTTTCTCCATATTTCACAGTTGTACGTTCATAAACTGCAGAAAATATTATAACCGCAGCAGCATCTCTAACATGAGATTGGCTCAAGGCAGCATTATATAGTTCAGTTCTTTTATCTCCTTCCACAACTTTCGTGAGTTCATGTCTGTGAGGATAATATTTATAAATTCCGTCAGGAAGGTCAATCACATTTCCAGCGAGAACATAGAGCTCAAGTGGGTAGAGACCTCCTGCAGATGGAGCTGTCCTATAGCCTCTTGGATCTGTAATTCCCTGTGCAGACCAGAGAAGTTGTGATACCTCTGTGAGATTCATTGGCTTGTCTTTATACTCTCTAATTGATCTTCTGTCAAAGAAAGCTTTTTCGATCGAGGTCTCGCTATCATATCTGGGCTCAGGCAGTTTTATTTCTTCTGATTCATACACTGAAGCCGCTTTATTCTCCATATTCGGTAGCGGTAACATAACATAGATCCCTATGCCAGCACATATCACAATGATGGCTACCAATAACATATATCTCTTTATTTTGTTCATAACTTATCCCTCTCTCTTTATCATAAAACTTGTTTAGCATTCCAGTCTAGATGTTATATCCAAACTCCTCCTATTATTTTAACTCTTGTTTCTAAAATATTTAAATTCTAATTTGAGCCTACAGGGGAAAATCTAATTTTATTACTAGTAAATTTGAGTCAAAATCTCCCGTTTTTTTTAACAAATCAATAAAAATAACCATAAAGGAACAAAAATTAAAGTATCTTTAATGTCAAGTAAATCTTTAGTAATAACAAATCCGAATGAACTTTTTTTAACTGAAATAAAAGTATTAATACCTTTTAAATCACTCATAGAAATTGAATTTCTATATTTTACTTCAATGGGAAGTGGTTTGTTAGATATTTCCAGAATCAAATCAACTTCATTACCTTTATTATTTTTCCAATAAAATATATCAGGATCGGGAGAAAGGTCTATACAGAATTTTAACCTTTTACAATGATCCTGAACTAAAGATTCTGCTACTTTTCCAACATCTTTTGGGTCTTTAAAAAAATCATCATTCAATTTATTTAGTAATACATTCCTAAGAGCAACATTATTAAGATATATTTTATCCGATTTTCTTATTCTTGAAGCTCGACTTTTTGAATAAAACTCTGCTCTAGATACAAGAAAAACAGATTCTAAATAACTTAAATATTCCTTTAAAGTATCATCTGAAATAGATAATGTTTTAGATATATTACTATAAACAAAAATTTGTGAAGATTCCGAGGCAATTAAGGAAATTAAATCAGTCAAAGCTCTTGGATTTCTTATATTAAAAATTCTTAACAAATCTTTCTGTAGTGTTAAAGTCAAATAATTATGCAATTTTAACCTACATTCATCTAAGGAATCTATCTCAATTAATTCTGGAAATCCATCTTTTAATAGATATTCGTTAAGATATGTTTTTAATTGGTTTTCGATTGGACTAATAAATGAATATACATTTTTCCAAAAATCATATATATCTTTTACTTTTCCGTTTTTTACTGAATTGATAAGATTGTCACGTAATTCCCAATTAATCATATTCAAAATCTTAGATTCTGTAGTGCCAATTTTATATCGAGCATAATCTAAGAATTTTAATGATAACATTATGTGTATCTTCATTCTTCCAACAAGTGATTCAGAACTACCGTGATAAACATCAGAACTTGACGAATCCGAAATAAAAAATTTAATCGGATATTTAAGATCATATAAACCTTTTAATATTTCACTCCATCCTGGATATTTACAGATCTCATCAAAGAATACATATATTTTTTCTTTTGGATTATTTAAGGGTTCCTTAAGAATATTAACAGAAAAAACTTCTAAAATATCATTTATTAAATTTTCTGTATTATTTTTTGTTATTGAAATATAAGGATTATCAAAGGAGAAATAGAGGATATTTTTTGGACTGACTTTATTATCTTTTATTAATGTTTCAATTAATTGATATAAAACAGTTGTTTTTCCAACTTGTCTCTGTCCAATTATTGCAGTAATTTCTTTTTTTTCTAGCTCATTTCTAAGAGGAAAAAAATCTCTTCGTCTAAACTTTTTAGCAAATTTTTCAGAGGGTTTCCCTTCTCTCCACCAAGCATTTTGCTCATTAAGAGCTCTTATAATATTAATTTCTATTTTTGAGTCTACCATTACTACTATACTAGTAATACTAGTACTACTATATTACTATTACGTTAGTAATACTGCTACTATTATATTACTACTATACTAGTAATACTAGTACTAATATATTACTATTACGTTAGTAATACTACTATTATATTACTTATAATACTATATTGTTCTATTACTCTATTATACTAAACTATTAACACTTCTAATTCTATAGATGAAATAATAAAAAAAAGAAAAAATAGTGAAAATAAATATTTATAATTTTGAGGTAACAGGAGAAATTGATGTTTTTTTTCTAGTAAAAACAAAACAATATCTCCCCTCGGCGTACGCTCTTTTTATTTTTCTATTAAATATTTGATTGAAAAGAAATATCCTTAGATTAGTAGTTACTCGACTTATAGTCTCTTATCACTGTATCCTGGTTATAGTCAAAGGATATATCGTAAGATTGGAAACGCATTTGCAAATCGCTCAAGAAATTTTAGAATTAATGAGTTGTATAATATTTTACTTCTTGGCATAGTGATATCTAGTGTCGCCCAGTTACTCTCAGCACCATAGATGTCTTTAGCTTTTGCCTCGATAGTATATGTTCCTTTTTTATCCCATACATGACTATCACTGTACCCTGGAGGACCAGAAGCTTGAAAAGTAGTCCAATCTGTTATAGTTCCATCATCCCACTTGATATAGTAGGATACATTGTCTCCATCTAAATCAGTCGAAGTAAATGTATAAGTATAAGAATTACCTGCTTTTCCACTTGGTGGACCACTTATATCTGGTGCACTTGGCGGTTCATTTTCAACAATGGTCACAAGATATACATCTGACCATTGGCTCTCAGCATCATTTGTGTCTTTGGCTTTTGCTCTTATTTCATAGTCATCAGGTGAAGTCCATGTATGGTTGACGGTTGCTATCTCACCTGAGTTGTATGATCCAATCCATTCTTCTATCTGTCCGTCTCCCCATTCGATGTAGTAGTAGACATCATCTTCATTTGGGTCTGTTGTATAAAAACTGTATTCATATTCAATTCCTACTGCTCCAATAGTCGGACCGTCTATATCTGGCTTCTCAGGTGGTAGGGTAAATGGATTACCGACTGGAACAACAGATAATGGTAGAAGGTTTGTTTGTGAAGATATCCCAAGCGCAGAACGCAATCCCGCTTCATTAGTAATATCATAAATAACATTGGCACTTAGATCTAAAGCAGTTGCTTCGAGAAGAACATTATGTATTATTGCGCCGTTCTCATAATCCCAAAATGTTTGATACTGAGGAACTCCAATATTAGTATCAAGACATGGTATAATAATAAACGATGCTGTATCAATCATAATATTATTATATTCAACACAGTTTTTTATCTCCTCACGTTGATCACCTTGAAGAATTTCAGTAACAGAATGAGAACTATACAAATATTGATATACACCATTATGGTTTGCAGCAAAAATCTTGAAAGGATAATACGCAATAGCACTAGGAACTGTTCGATGTCTTTTCGGAGGATTGCTTGCATGATCCATTAAATATGAATATCCATATGAGCTCCAAAATAATTGAGATTCTTCTAGTAATGACAGAGGAATATCATCCCACATGTTTACAATCAGTCGATTATTAATGGCATCCTCAAGACTTAGGGTATTATTTATAACAGCAGGTAAATTTGATACTGGAAGCGGATCATAAATAAAATCATATGGAGAAGAAGGATGTCCAAGTGGCATGATTATTTCAGGTTTTTCATTTGAAGGAAGACCTAGTTGATAAAGATCATCAGCATACATTGCAGTTGTTACAGTCCCTAAATCAAGAGCATTAGCATCAAAATAGATATTCTGCCCTATCATTCCTATGTCTGCCATTCCTCTCATTTCATCTGATTCAACATTCTTGTCCCATACAAGGCCAAATTTTATAGGAGATGTATATAAACCGAGATGCAAATAGTTCCCATTTTTAAATAAAGAAAGAGAATGATCTTCAGGGACATACTTGTATGTAGCGTCACTTCTTATCACATAAATTATAGTTGAATACGTTCCATCTGGATTGAAAATCGAACGACTACCATTTTCTGTGTAACCATAAGCCGCCCATAAGATTGTAGATAATTCTTCATCAGTAACAGCCTCTCCAGTAAAATATCTTACAGACATCCTCCGGCAGATAGATTCTTCAAGCACCATATCAACGGATATTGGTGGCGGAAGAGGATAATCATCTATAATAACATTAAAATTTTCTATAACATCTTTAGTTTTTATTATATGTTGTTTGCCTGTTACTGGTAAAACAGCAGCAAATATTAATATTGCACATATTAAAATACCAAATATTATCTTCGTCATTTTTTATTAACCTCCCTTAGTAAAATAGTAATAACATATTACAATTTAAATATAACTACCTAACTATTAATATTACATATTAATCTCTAATCATAAAATGAAATACTAATCTTAACTTTTGATCGACTTATCTTGATTAAATCCTGCTAAATATGAAATTAGCCTCTTTATTCTTTTTTTTATTGTTTAAATAGTTAATGACGTTAGTTTTTGGACAAATTTATAAACTATAACTTTATTACACATTTCTAAGGAGGGGATATATGAAATCGGAAAAATCAGCTAAATTTAAGGAGAGAGAGCTAATTATCAAACTATCTAATGAAGGAAAAACATGTCGTGAGATAGCTTCAATTCTTGATATAAGTAAATCGAAAGTTTCATTTTGGGTTATAAGACATAAAGAGACTGGTAACCTAAATGATAAACCAAGAAGTGGGCAACCTACATTGCTCACAAAAGATAAACTTAAAGAAATTTCAGAAAAGATAAAGAAAAAACTTCAGAACCAGAAACATAAAGCAGGAATATCTTCTAAGGAAGTCTTACAGATCTTAAATAAAGAAACAGGTAAAACATATTCTCTTAGACATGCTCAAAGACTATTACATAAGATGGGTTTTTCACTTATAACTCCTCAGGTTAGTCACATCAGAAAAGATGAAAAGGCACAGAACAAATTTATAGAAGAGTTTAAAAAAAGCTTCAAAAAAACTATGTGGGACATAAGATCGTAACCTTTGATGAAGCTTCCTTCAGACTCGTTTCTGTTTAAAGAAGAATCTGGTTTATCAAAGGAAAACGACCAAAAGGTGTTTTCTTCTGGAGCAATAAGAAGATCAATATCCTTGGTGTACTTATCAATGGTAAAAAATTCTATCACAAATGGCACATGTCTCTGAATACTCTTATCTTCAAATCTTTTCTCTCAGGTCTTATTAAACAGCTTCCTGCAGACAACTATGTCTTTTTGCTAGATAATGCTTCATACCATAAATCTTCCACAATAATTAAATATCTTAAGAATTCGGAGTGATCACATTAAGGTGGAGTTTTACTCACCTTATTTTCCAGAATTGAATCCAACTGAAACCTGCAGGAGAACAATAATAGCTATGGTTACAAATTCTACATATTTTTCAACATTGGAGAATATGCAGATGAAAATCGATCAATTCTTGAAAGATTACGAATTTAACTTCAGTTTGTCCAATTATTTATGTCATTGACTAAATTAACAATATTTTTAAATAATAGATTTTATTTATTATTTTGGTTAGCGGCTTGAATATGACTTCAGGTCAAGAAAATAAAAAAAATAATTCTTCAAACAATAATTTTAATGTTTTAAATGAAATTAAAAAGATTAATAATTTAAAACCTGAAGATATTCTTTCAATTTTAGATGGGGCAAAATCACAATTTCCACCAATAGCTCCTGAGCTTGAATCACAAAGAATAATTGCAGGAGATAAAAATCGTTCATTAGAAGAAAGACTTGAAGCCTTTGAAGATATCATTGACTCTGAAATTGGAGATACTAATCTAACCCGCGCCCGCAATATTGAACGCGAGTTTAGTCTTCGCCAAATTTTTTTAAAATTTGAAGGAACTACTCCAACCGGGACTCAGAAGGATAGAATTGCCTTTGCCCAAGTTATGGATGCATTGAGGAGGGGATATGATACTGTAACCGTTGCAACTTGCGGAAATTATGGAGCTGCAATTTCTCTTGCTGCGTCCATTGCAGGTTTGAATTGTGAGATTTATATCCCTGAAAATTATCATACTAGTAGAATAAAAGAAATTGAAGATAACGATGCAAAAATCACACGTATTCCTGGAGATTATGAAAACTCGGTGAAGGTTTCACAAGAAATGGCTGATGAAAAAGAATTTTATGATGCTAATGCCGGTGGTGAAAATACAATGATTCAATTTCGTGCTTATGGTGAAATAGCCTATGAAATTTATGATGAACTGCGAGATGCACCTGCAGTTGTTGCACTGCCTGTTTCTAACGGTACAACTCTTGCTGGAATATATAAAGGTTTTTTAAGCCTATATAGAAGAGGTAAAACATCAAAAATTCCTAGAATAGTAGCAGGTTCTTCTTTTGGTAAAAATCCTATTATCCAAGCTTTTTTAAAAAATCTTTCTGCTTGTGAAGATCTATCCCCTGAAAAAATACATGAAACTTCGATTAATGAACCTTTAATTAATTGGCGTTCTATTGATGGTGATTATGCACTTGAGGCTATTAGAGAGTCTGATGGATGGGGCTCTTATGCTAGCGATAAAAACATGTTAGCTTTTTCGAAAATATTAAGGGAAAGGGAAGGGCTTAGTGTGTTGCCTGCTTCAACTGCTGGTCTTATTGCTCTTCTTGAACGACATAAAAAAGATCAACTACCAAAAGATCGGTATGTTGTTATTTTAACAGGGAGAAAGTAAATATAGTTTATTTTTTTAAATTGTATTTTGAGGGGAGGGATAATGTCAAAAAAACGAGCTATTGTTTATGCAGATAGGTTATATAATTCTGCTGATGGTAAAACCGCTCATGGCCTTGTTAGATTTAGTAAAAGGTTTGAAGTTGCCTGTGTTGTTGATACAAAACTTAGTGAAGGTGATGCAGGTAAAAAATTAGATGGTATTTATAGAAATATACCTCTATATAACAATCTTGATAGAGCTTTTAGTAAATCAGATGCAAATACTTTTATTATTGGGGCTGTCTCAGAAGGAGGCGTTCTGCCTGAAGGCTATGATAAAGCTGTTATTTGGGCACTTGATAAAGGTCTTGATATTGTATCTGGTTTGCATCAGTTTATATCTGAAGATCCTCTGTTTAAAAAACATGCAAAAGAGCATAGTTGCAAAATTATCGATGTTAGAAAGATATTCCGGGATCAAAAGCGATTTTATACAGGTGAAATAAAAAACGTTAAATCAACACGTATTGCAATTTTAGGAACAGATTCTGCTATTGGTAAAAGAACAATTGCTGTTCTAATAAATGAGGAACTTAAAAAAAGAAATCGAAAATCTGATATGATATACACCGGTCAAACTGGTTGGATGCAAGGTTGGCCTCATGGTATCATATTAGATGCCATGATTAATGATTTTGTATCTGGGGGAATAGAAGGTGCAATAATAGACTCCTGGAATGATTTGAAACCTGATTTTATGATTATTGAGGGGCAAGGAAGTCTTGTTCATCCTTTTTTCCCAGGTGGTTTTGAAATCCTTACCGCAGGCAAAATTGATGGTTTTATATTGGTTGATGCCCCGAAAAGACCACATCTTGATGGTTTTCCAGAGTATCCAATGCCAGATCCTCAAAGAGTTGTAAAAATTGCAGATTTACTTACTGAAAAACCTCTGGTTGGAATTGGTATAAACCGTGAAAATATGAATAAAGATGACATAAAAAATGCAAAAATAAAACTAAATAAAATTTTCAATGTTCCTATAGTTGAACCATTAAGCGATGGTGTTAGCGAAATTGTTGATTTCTTGGAGGAAATGAATGCCTGGTAAAATACCAGATATGGTTTGTTTTTCTTTAATTGAACTTTCAGAACCTACAATTAAAAAAAATAGTGCTAGTGCTAATGTAACTCTAAAAAAAACAGATGACAATGAAACTACTTTTTCTATTATGCTAAATTATCAAGAAAAAGTAAAAGATAAGTATCTTCCTATATTGCGACTTGCTTTTACAATGCCACTTTTAAATTATGGGTTATTTTCAAAAAAATTAAAATTAAATTTTCCAATAAGTAAAACAGATTATAATCTTTTAAACAAGTTAAATAGAATTTTTAGTAATGATATTTTTGTAAATAAAATATTACTAAGAAGAGCCAATTATATTCTTCCAGAATTTATTCCTAAACAAGAAAATGTAACACTAGAAGATGCAAAAGCAAAAGCAATAATTGAACCAAATAAAATTTACAATGATAAAATAATTTCATCAGAAATGGATAATAAAAGCTGTGGCATTCTTTCAAGTGGAGGAAAAGAAAGTCTTCTAACCTATGGTTTGCTTGATGAAATAGGATGCAAGGTGTATTCATTATATGTAAATGAAAGTGGTGGACATTGGAGAACTGCTCTACCTTCATATAGATATCATAAAAGTATTGATAATAAAACTCAGAAAGTTTGGACCAATATTGACAGGTTTTATGTTTTTATGCTTGATAATCTAAAATTTATCAGACCTGATCATAGAAACATATTGGCTGATACTTATCCAATTCGCCTTTGCATTTTCCCATTCTATGTTTTTTTACTCTTGCCAATTTTTGCTGATAAAAGAATTGGAAACCTTCTGATTGGCAGTGAATTTGATGATTTGAGATCTGATCCAATATATCTTGGAATTAAACATTACTACGGAATATATGATCAACATCAGAATTACGATGTCATTATGAATAACTGGTATGCAAAAAGGATGCATAGTTTAGTTCAATGGTCAGCAGTTAGAAATATTTCTGGTTTAATTGTAGAAAGAATCCTTGTTAATCGTTATCCTCATCTTGCTAAATATCAACGTTCTTGTCATTCATGTCATTTTGAAAAAGATGAAATTGTACCTTGCGGAAAATGTTCAAAATGTATGGGTGTTTTACTGTTTCTATTGGCAAATAATGCTGACCCAAAAATTATGAACTTTAAAGAAAGTGATATTAATTCTTTTTCAAAGCGAATAGTTTCATCTAATCTTAGACTTGATGAGGATGAGAAAAAACAATCCTTTTATCTAATTGGAAAGAATGGTAATATTCCAGATGTAAAATCTGTTGATCATGTTGAAAAAATTCATATTAACAAATTAACTTGTAATCCTAGATTTATCCCTGGACATCTTAAAGATGATCTATTAAAAATAATAAGTAAATATACTAATGGTTTCTGTATATTAAAAGATAAAACATGGACAAATGTAGATGAATTAAAAAAATCAATTCTGAGTTATTAATTCCTTTACCATTTTAAAGGCATCTCTTGAACCAAATTGATTATTCATATAATAATTTCTTAAAATAGCTATTTTACTAAAACCTGATTTCTCATAAAGTTTTATTGCTGAATTATTTCCAATTGAAACTTCTAATCTAATACTTTTTATACCTCTAGAGTTCATTTCTTTTTCTGCAGCTAATAATAGCTTTTTACCAATTCCATTTCCTTGAAACATTGGATCAACGTTTAATGTTTCAATAACTGCAACTCTTGAGCCATTTTTGTATAATACAATGATAAATCCTCTAAGAACTTCATGACTTATTTCTGCTAAACTTAAACTATGGGCTCGTGTTATTAGATATTTTAATTGTTTTGGTGTATAAGCAATAAACTTGTTGAAGCATTTTTTTTCTAATTCAATTATTTTATCAAGATCAAATAGTGTAATTGAGCGAATAATTCCAAAATCCATAATAACCAACCAGGCATCGGAAATCTATTCAAATATTTTTGTATCAATAACCGATAAAATAAATCTAGTAAATAGAAAAGGATATAAATAGGGATTAGTGTTATTATATTAAAAAAAAATTTAAAATAATAATGGTAGTTTACGAGAGGGGCAAAAATGGAGAATAAAATCAATTTTACAGATAGGTTAATCAAAATTGTTAAACAAAGAAAGACATCGATTGTTGTTAATAAGCAGAATGAGGGGTATAAACCTAATAGGCGGGCAAGTAAAACTCTTTCACATGAAAGTTATTCTCATAATGATGATGAATAAAATAAACTCTTATGTTTTATTTTTTAAAGCTTTTGCAATAATAAGAATACTTCCTAGTTGCATTTTAACTGAATTTCTAATAGGAAGTTGATAAAATGCTCCTCTTTCTTGTGCGTTTTTTCCTAGTGATTTAATCTCAATATCTGATTTTTCCATTAATTGGCATATTTTTGGAGCTCCCCCCTTTATACATATGCTTTCTGTAACCCGCCAGATTTGCCCAAGAAAAAATAGATCAAATATATCTGCAATTACTTCATTTTCAAACACCTCTGCATTTGATGCAATTTTTTCTTCACTTAGTTCTAATAACCTTTTTTCGTGATCTAACGCATTTTGTGCATTTGCAATATGTTTTTCAGCGGCATCCAAAAGGAGAGGATCTGCAAGATTTTCATAATCTTTTATAAAATTAATAAATTTAATTGAATTTTTTACTCTATTTTTTTTTCTTATGTATCGATCTTCTAATACCTTTTTGTAACTTTTATTCGATGGTTTTTGATCTAATAATTTTGAAGAAATATACAACGGTACTTCACAGTTGAAACTAAATCCGCCTATTTTTTTTTGGTACCATTCATCACTACATGCTCCTCTCTTTATTGTTGTTAAAATTGCAGGATCTTTTTTTCTATAGTAATCTAAATAATCTTTTAATCCATACATTTTATAAAAGCCAGGTGAAAACATTTTTCCAAAAGGAATATCGGGTGCAGTATTTGATAAAGGAATTCTAAGGCTTGCAGCAAGTTTCTTTAATCTTGGATATACCTCTGGAAAATCCTCACTTAAATAAAAATATGCATTGTGAAAACCACAATGATGAAGATTACAAAGTAAATCTGGTTTTTCTAATTCAAGAACTTTTTTTACAGCAAGGGTTTCTGGTCTAGATTTTGTCCATTTATAATTGTCGTATTGAATAGGAAATGTCCATTCATATTGATCTTCAGTTGGCTTTCTAAAGTTAGATTTTGCTAATGCTGCAAATGATTCAGGCATATTAAACCATCCTTCATTTAATCGCATTCCTTGTCTTTCTAAAATTGGTATAAAAAGCCATCTCCAACCAAAATATTCTGCATCTTGATGTGTTGCAAGCCAACGAGCAAAAAAAGTTATAACTAGACTACCTAATGGTTCATCACTGTGAGGAACTCCAATTATAAGAGCTGTTTTATCACCTCTACCAATATCAATTAATATTAATGGTTCTTCATAAATTGTTTTTCCAATAATATTATAGCTTACATTAGGCAATTTAGTAATCAAATTTACAAGATTATCAATTTCATCGACCTTTAAAAAACGACTATATAATGGAATATCTTCGAAAACCTCGTTATAGTTATTTTCCACCTACAAATCAACCTCTATTCCCAGTCCTGGTTTATTTGATGGAATGACAAATCCATCCTTATAGCTTGCGCCACCTTTAACAATATCATTTTCAAAATCAAGTGCAGAATCAAGATCAGCATATTGAACATTTTTAAATGCACAGGCAAAATGAACACCAGCAGCCATAGCTCCCATAGATTCATTCATGCAACCTATCATGACAGGTATTTCAGCAAGTTCTGCAAAAATATTTGCTTTAATTGCATTGGTTATTCCTCCAATCTTCATTAGTTTAATATTGATCATATCTGCTATTTCCATTTTTACAGCTTTAAGACTATCTCTAAGGGTTAGCGCTGTTTCATCAGCCATAATTGGGACAGTACATTGTGCGGTAACCTCTTTTAGAGCATAGAGATATTTTGCAGGAGTTGGTTGTTCAAGTATTTCAATATCTGCTCCTAATTTCTCAAGTGTTTCAATCACACGTAATGCCTTTTCAAGGGTGTATCCTTCATTTGCATCCAAACGAATTTTGACATTAGATCCTACTGCATTTCTAATAGATAGTACTGCTTCAATATCTTGATCTGCATCCATTCCACATTTAACTTTAAGACAGTTAAAACCTTGGGATACAAACTCCTTTGCTTTTTCTACCATAACATCAACAGGGTTTAAACCAATTGTAACAGAGGTTTCAATCTTATCTCTAAATCCTCCTAGAATTTTATATAAAGGCATATCTGATTCTTTACCTAATATATCATAAAGAGCTATGTTAATGCCTGCCTTTAATGATGGATTTCCCTTAAGTTTATCCTCAATAACATCATTTAAAAAATTAATTCTTGTTGGATCTTCCCCAATAAGAATTTCTTTCACAATAGCATTAAAATTTTTTACAACAGTTTCTTTGGTTTCAGAAGTAATGCTATCTGGTGTTGCGCAACCCCAACCAATAATTTCGGAATCAGTATCAATTTTTATAAAAACATTCTCTCCAATATCAACTGTTTCATTTGCAATACTAAAAGGTTCTTTTAATTTAAGGTCCATTGGAATAAGTGAAACAGATTTAATCTTCATAAATGCAGGATAACATAATGGTTTTAATAAGAATTGCCATTATCAATTATTAATTATAATTGTTATCCTCCATATCATTATCATGTTCAAATTCAGAGGATTCAACCTTATATTCGTTGTATCCAACTTTTTCATGTTTTTTACTTTTTTTATAAATTATATGTTTACAAACTTTACATCTGCCGTCTTTGTCATATTTTCTCCATTCCATACAATGAAGACAGAATTCATCTTTCCCTATTTCTGCGGTCATGGCAATTACCCCATTTTTAATTTAAGAGTGCCATAAAATACATTTAATTTGTTTGTTTAATTAATATAATATAAGCTTGTTTTATCCTATTTGCCTTTTCCTTGAAATATGTTTATGATTTTCGACCTTTTTGCATTTTAATTCTGGGATATTTCCCTGTAATCTACAAACAATCGGACGAACTGGATAAATTATCCATCTGTTATCAAATATAAATGGACATTTCATCGAATTTTTCTTAAATTCTTGTCTTGTCCATAATTCGTTTGATTTTATGTTGTTCTAAAATTTTTTTATTAAAAGCTCTTCAGGTTCAAACCAAACAATAGGACCGTAGCATTAATGACAATGAAGGCAGTTAAAATTTGCAATCGAGAAATAAATCTTTTCTAAAGATTTGATTATATTCATATCTAAATTATATTTTTTTCACTTTAATTTTTTAATTTTTTGCAGTTGTTTATTTTTTATTAATTCTATTAATCTCTCAGCACTTTTTAAAACATCATCTGTTAAATCTCCATTCATACTTTTTGGCTGAATTCCAACTAAAATTATATTTTTTGTGTGGTGTTCTAAATAGCCTATTAAAACTGATATTGGTATACCATGAGTACTAATATGCATAACTCCAATTTTTTCTTTAGGAACAATTCTAATCTCTCCAGGTTCTAAGCCCATTTCAATTGCATCTATTATAATAAGATTTTTTGGATTATATCTTTTTACAGCAGACGTGTAATTTTCAGGAACTGTTCCACAGTTAATTACTGTAATTTCATCCTTTAATCTATCTGCAATATATGGACCAACTCCATCGTCTCCCCCGTCAACGTTGCCGATACACATAACAAGATATTCCATTTACTTGTTTTAACTTACAAGAATTGATAAATATTACGTTTTGTTTATTATTCCTTTAGCAGCAATAATACCTGTTGCAGCAGATGCAACAATACCTCGTGAAAGTCCAGCTCCATCTCCAGCTACATATAAATTTGAAATGTTTGTTTCAAGATTTTTATTAACAAGAAAACGCATTGAATAAAATTTAATTTCAGGTGCATAGAGAAGTGTTGAATCTGAATTAACACCTGGAATTACCTTATCAAGCTGATCCAAACCTTCAATAACATTTGTCACAATTCGATGAGGCATTGCCATTGATATATCTCCTGGTGTTGCATTTTTCATAGTTGGTTTAACGTATGACTTTTGAATTCTACTCTCTGTGGAACGTCTACCATTTTTCAAATCTTCAAGTCTTTGAATAATGGGCATTTTTCCTCCAATTGTTGTTGCAAGTTTGGCAATAGAAATACCATATTCTGTTGTATTTTCAACAGGTTCGGTTAGTTCAATATTGGTTAAAAATGCAAAATTTGTGTTTTCTGATTTATTTTTATTACTAGAATGACCATTAACACCGATATATTCTCCATAGTCCTCCATAACAACAAAACCATTGGGACAGGTGCAAAATGTTCTTACAAAATCATCATAAGTTTTTGTATTAATATGAAACTTAGGATCCCAGGCTTTTTTAATAATACTGTCCATTACAACTGCTGGAACTTCGACGCGAACTCCTATATCAATAGGGGCAAAACGTGTTTTTATTCCATATTTTTGTGCAATTGATGATAACCAATCAGCACCCGACCTACCAGGTGCGATAATTAGAAATTTTGTATCAATTTTTTTATCTTTTTTAGAAGTTAAAACAAAATTTCCATTAATAGAAATATCCTTTATATCAGTATTTAAGAAGAATTTTACATCTTTGTCGATAAGATTATTTTTAATGGAAGAAATTACAGAAGGAAGCCTATCTGATCCTATGTGGCGTTGTGGAATAGGGATAAATTCAATACCATGCGATGCTGCATTTTTTTCTAAATCTTCTGATTCTCGCCCATAAAGTTTATAGGGTGCACCATGACTTAAAAATATCTTATCTATTTTTAAAATAAGCTTGTCGGCTTCTTCCTTTGAAACAAATTCCTCAAGATTTCCACCTACATCAGGTTTTAGATTCAATTTTCCGTCTGAAAGTCCACCAGCTCCTCCCAAACCACACAAAATATTACATGGTTTACATTTCATACATCTGGTAAAATCAGATGCAGAAGGGCATTTCCGATCAAGTATGTCCTTTCCTTTATCGATTACTGCAATTTTTAAAGAAGTTTCACAAGCAATTTCATACGCAGCAAAAAGACCAGCTGGTCCGGCACCAATTATTACTACATCCCAATTCAAATAAACCAAAAATAGAAAAAATCTATAAAAATATTTTGAATAAATTATTGGACTATTTAATCTTCAAATTCTACAACAGAGTAGATATTTTCACCTTTTAGTTTATCTCTTCCTCTTAAATCTGTTAATTCTATAATAAATGCACATTCAACAATTTTTGCCCCTAACTTTTTAACTAAATTTCTTGCAGCAGTTGCTGTTCCGGCAGTTGCTATAAGGTCATCTACTATGAGAACTTTATCACCCTTTTGAATTGCATCTTTATGAATTTCGATTCTATCTTTTCCATACTCAAGGGTGTACTCTTCTGATTCACATTCTGCAGGTAGTTTTCCTGGTTTTCTAACAGGGACGAACCCACATCTTAATAAATATGCTAAAGGTGCACCAAAAATAAAACCGCGTGATTCTATTCCTATTACTTTATCTATTTTTTTATCTTTATACCTATTAAAAAGTAAATCTATAGTTTCTTTAAAACCATCTGCATCTTTTAAAAGTGTTGTAATATCCTTAAACATGATTCCTTCTTTAGGCCAATGAGGAACAGTTCTAATCTTTGATTTTATCGATTTAGTCATAATTGCTACCATATCTTCATAGATTAAATCATCCATATTTATATTTTCAATACCAAGTGCTATATATAAATTTAAGCAAAAAGCTTTTTTATTTGATTTTATTCGCTAACATCTATGTCAGTAAAAGTCGGTATCATTGGCGGAAGCGGTCTTTACAAGATGGGAATTTTTAAAAAAACTGAAGAAATTAGTGTTGAAACTCCTTTTGGACCACCTTCAGAAAAAATAATTTTAGGTAAAATAGGAAACACTGAAATTGCATTTCTTGCACGACATGGAAATAATCACACGATACCACCACATAAGATTAATTATAGAGCAAATATTTTTGCACTAAAAGAATGTGGGGTAAACTGCATTATTTCAACTGCTGCAGTCGGTAGCTTAAAAGAAAAAATAAAACCTCAAGATTTTGTAATTGCAGATCAGTTGATTGATAGAACTGGGAAAAGAATTTCTACTTTTTTTGAGGATGGAATTGTAGTACATGTAGGTGTTGCAGATCCTTTTTGTAAAACTTTATCAGATTTAGCATACAACGTGATAAGAGAGGAGGGACTAGGATTACATCGAGGAACCTATATATGTATGGAGGGGCCTCAGTTTTCAACAAGAGCAGAATCTAATCTTTATAGAAGTTGGAACGCAGATATAATTGGTATGACACTTGCTCCTGAAGCAAAACTTGCACGTGAAGCAGAGATGTGTTTATGTGGTATTTCTTCTGTAACAGATTATGATTGTTGGCATGACACAGAAGAAGATGTTACAGTTGCATCAGTTGTTGAAACTTTAAAAAAGAATAGTATACATATGGCAAATATTATTAAAAAATTGGTCCCAAAAATTAAAAATAAAGAATCATGTGAATGTAAAAGAGCATTAGATTTTGCATTAATTACATCACCAGAATTAATTAAAAAAATAGGGAATCCTTATGTAAATAAGATACTTTTAAAGCGTTTTATTAAATAAATAATTTTCACTATAGTCGATATTTAGGTATTATTATGGCAGAAAAAATCAAGCTTGCACAAGGCGCGGGCGGTCAATTAATGGATAGACTTATCAAAGAAAAAATATTAAAATATTTTTTAAAAGATTCAGATTTAGCAGAAATTCCTCTATCAATGCTTGATGATTCTGCAGTAATTGATGACATTGTTTTTACAACTGATTCTCATACTGTTCAACCATTGATTTTTCCTGGTGGAGATTTAGGTTCTCTAGCGATTGCTGGAACAGTTAATGATATTTCTGTAATGGGTGCAAAACCTATTGCTTTATCTGCAGGTTTTATTATTGAAGAAGGTTTACCTATTGAAACATTTGAAACTATTGTAAAAAGTATGGGTGATGTCTCAAAAGAAGCCAACGTTCCAATAGTTACAGGAGATACAAAAGTTGTAGAAAGAGGGGCAATACAGGAGTTTATGATAAATACCAGTGGTATTGGAAAAAGGACAAAATTGCTTGATGAAAATATTAATATTGTGAAAAATTATCGAGATTTAAATGTCAGATGGCTTTTGGATTCAAATTTAAGAGATGGAGATAAAATCATTCTTTCTGGTAATATCGGTGAACATGGTATCGCGCTAATGTCATATAGAGAAGGATATGGTTTTGAAACACAGATAAAATCTGATATTGCACCAATTAATAGATTAATGGAACAGGCTTTATCTGTTGGAGGAATTGTCTCTGCGAAAGATCCAACCCGTGGGGGTCTTGCAAATACTGTTAATGATTTTTCTGATAAATCGCATGTTGGTATTATTCTCGAAGAGGAAATTATACCTATTCCTGAAGGCGTTAGATCTGCATGTAATATGCTTGGGATCGATCCATTAGAAATTGGGAATGAAGGTAAAGTTGTTTTAGGTGTAGTTAAAGAAAAAGCTGATGAGATTCTAAGTAATATCAAGAAGAATCCTCTAGGTAAAAATGCAGCTATTATTGGTGAAGCTACAGATAAGTTGAAGGGAGTTGTTTTAAAAACCACTGTTGGTGGTAAAAGAAATCTTCACAAACCAATAGGAGATCCTGTTCCAAGAATATGTTAATCATTATCATCATTATTATTATCTTAAAATGTCGCAAATTTTTAAATAGTATATAAGATTACCAAAAACAGAACTCTTTGGGTTCATGGAGGCTAAATTTTATGGCAAAAGGACTTACAAAGGCATTTAAGAAGGCTTTGTGGGTATACCATTGTAACTCTGGTTCTTGTAATGGTTGTGATATTGAAATTATTGCAGCACTCTGCCCACGTTATGATGTTGAGCGCTTTGGAATAAAACTTGTCGGTTCCCCACGTCATGCAGATGTTTTACTTGTTACTGGCCCTGTTACTAGACCAATGGAAGATAAGGTTAAGCGTATTTATGAACAAATGGCAGATCCAAAAGCAGTAATTTGTGTTGGTAATTGTGGAAACACCGGAGATGTATTTTATGAATCATATAATCTTGTTGGCCCAATAAATCAAGTTTTACCAGTTGATATGCATGTAATAGGTTGCCCACCTAGACCTGAAGCAATAATCATGGCTGTTGCAAAAGCATGGGTTAAACTTGAAACATTGGAGGGAAAGTAATGACTGGAGAAAAAGCATTAACAGCTGAAGAATTAGTTAAATCTTTCAAGGATAAATTTAAAACAAAAATCAAGGACGCCCAGATAAAAAAACGGGCTTATGGATCTAAGAAAAATGAAACCACAAATATTTGGATGAAAGTAGATAGAGTCGCATTTAAGGACATTGTTAAACATCTTTGCGACCTTCGGTTCCCTCATTTAGCTATCGCATCAGGTAATGATCTTGGTAAAAATATTGAACTAATTTATCACTTTTCAGTTAATTTTGGAACGCGGATGAAAGAAATCAATTTGAACATTTCTGTGGAGCTTCCTAAGTCTAAACCAGAAATTCAGTCAATTTGTGACATTATTCCCGGTGCTTTGATTACCGAGCGTGAAAAGATGGAAATGCTTGGTGTTAAGATTATCGGCATTCCTGATGATAGAAGATGCTTCTTACCTGAAGACTTCCCCGAGGGTGTTTATCCATGGAGAAGAGATGAGACTGGTCCTGATAAACTTTATAAAAATTTACATGAGGTGAAAAAATGAGCCAAAGTGCGCCTACAAAAACATCTTATCATATCCCAATTGGACCAATTCATCCTGCTCTTAAGGAGCCTGTATATTTTGAGTTCGAGCTTGACGGCGAGAAGATCATTGATGTTGATGTAAAACTTGGACATGTTCATAGGGCTATTGAATGGGCTTCCCGTAAGAGAAATCCCATTCAAATATTGTATCTTGCAGAAAGAATTTGTGGGATATGCTCATATTGCCATCCAGCTGCATTTACCCTTGCAATTGAAACTGTTGCAGATATTGTTGCTCCAGAACGTGCAGAATATCTACGGGTCATTCAGGGTGAACTTGAAAGAATTTGCTCACATCTTTTATGGGCTGGAGTTGCTGCTCATGAAATAGGTTTTGATACTGTTCTATATTTAACTTGGCAGATAAGAGAAAGAGCTCTTGATCTAACCGAATATTTATGTGGTAATCGCGTAACAAAAGGGATAATGACAATAGGTGGCATTCGCAGAGATATTACAAAAGATATGCTTCCAAGAGTTCAGAAGGATTTAGATTATTTTAAAGAATGTTATGACAAAATAGGAAAGATATTTTTAAATGATAAAACAGTTAAAATGAGAAGCCAAGGGGCTGGAATTTTAAATAAAGAGGATGCATTGAAGCTTTGTGCAGTAGGTCCCACTACACGTGCGTCTGGTGTTAAAAAGGATGTTAGATTAGATATTTGTTATTTTGCCTATGGAGATCTAGACTTTGATTATATAACTCCAGATGTTCTCACAGGTGTTGTGAATGGAGATGTTTATGATAGAATTATTCAACGCTTACTTGAGGTAAAGCAATCTATTGAATTAATTGAAGAGTGTATTGATAAAATGCCTGCTGGTGATATTGTTGCCGAACCAAAACTTGCAAAACTTCTTAATCAATTAAAAAAAGCAACTGGTGAAGGTATCGGTAGACATGAGGCACCTCGAGGTGAAGTTATTCATTATGTAAAACTTGATGGAAATGATGCACCTTTCACCTGGAAAGTAAGAGCTCCGACTTATAATAATATTTTACCATGGATTCCAATGCTAAAAGGCGAACAAATCGCAGACATTCCAATAGTTGCTGCAAGCACTGATCCTTGTATGTCATGTACTAATAGAGTTGGGATTGTTAAAGATGGAAATAGATATGAACTAACAAAAGAACAATTACATAGATTAAGTATTGAAAAAACAAGGAGGCTAATGAGATGAGATTTTCAATGCTTCCATCTGTTTTTGCTCAAATGTTTAAAAGACCATGGACAAATAAGTTTCCAGCAAAATATGCACCTGCAAATACTACACAATTTTTAGCAGATGTAGGAGCAGGAAAAGTAAAGATAAATCCACCAATTGAGACACCTCCAAATTTCCGTGGAAAAATAGTTTATGATAAAGAAAAATGCATAGGATGCGAGCTTTGTATTAAGGTTTGTCCCTGTGAAGCAATAGAATTTAAACCTAAAGAAAAGAAAATTAGAATTTATCTAGCACGATGTTGTTTTTGCTCACAGTGTAATGATATTTGTCCAAAAGACTGTCTTTCCATGAGTAATGAGTTTTTACTTGCAGAAGCAGATCCTTATTCCAAGGAGCTAATTGTTGAATAGATGGTAAGATTTAATGAAGCTTATCTTTAAAGGTGTTGTTCAGGGAGTTGGTTTTAGACCCACTATTTATCGTATTGCTAAAAAAATGGGTTTAAGAGGCTATGTTTTAAATAAAGGTTCAGAAGTTGAAATAGTTATAAATAAAAACAAAAATGAGTTTATCAAACAAGTAAAAGATAATCTTCCGTCAATTGCAAAAATAACAGAAGTTATCGAAAAAAAGGATGATAGAACCTTTAATGATTTTAAAATTCTGCACAGCAAAAAAGGCAAGAGAGAGTCTTTGATTCCTATTGATATTGGAATTTGTAAAGATTGCATCAATGAACTTTTAGATAAAAACAACAGACGTTATCATTTTCCTTTTACAAATTGTACAGTATGTGGTGCTAGATTTAGCCTTATTTTTGATGTTCCATATGATCGTGAAAGAACATCTATGGATAAATTTATACTATGCAAAGATTGTGAAAAAGAGTACATCAGTCCTTTGAACCGAAGGTACCATGCTCAGACTATTTCATGCCCTGCTTGTGGTCCTACTTACAAATTATATGATACTCAAAAGAAAGATCTTGGAGAAAAACATGCAATTAAACGTTTTGCAAATCAAATTGATGCAGGAAAAATAGGTGTGATAAAAACATGGGGTGGTATGCATCTATGTTGCAAACTTGAAGAAATAAATCATTTCCGTGAATGGTATGGCCGTCCCCAAAAACCTTTTGCAGTCATGGTAAAAGATATATTTACTGCAGAAAAGTATGCTGAAATAACTGAAAATGAAAAAAAATTACTGCTAAGTAAGGAGAAACCAATTGTTCTAGTTAATAAATTAAATGGTGAAGATGCATCTCCTGGTCTTGATACAATCGGTCTTTATCTACCCTACACTGGCCTTCACTTTATTTTATTTTCTCATCTGAAATCTGATGCTCTTATTATGACATCAGCAAATATTCCTGGTGAACCAATGCTTACAACAAACAATGAAGCTTTTTCTCTCAATGCACATTATTATCTTTTACATAATCGAGATATTCCTAATAGAATCGATGATACAGTTGTAAGAGTTTGGAAAAATAATAGCTTTTTTATAAGAAAATCACGAGGTTTTGTCCCTGAACCAATTTCTGTATCATATAATAAAAGAGTTTTAAGTGTCGGAGCAGGTGAAAATATAACGGGTGCAATTTCACATGATAAAAATATTTTCACAACTCAATATATAGGCAACTCAAAATATTATTCTACCTTAGAATTTTTAGAGGATAGTTTACGCCATTTAATGAAATTAACAATGAAAAAAAATGAACTTGATGCTGTTGTTCAAGATCTTCACCCAGGATATGATTCAAGAAAAGTGGCAAAGATATTTTCTGAAGAATTTTCTGTTCCTCTTTTTAATGTTCAACATCACTGGGCACATGCCGCGTCTCTTCTGGTTGATAATGAAATTAAAGAAAGTGTTGTTTTAACTCTTGATGGTCTTGGCTTTGGTAGCGATGGTAATTTTTGGGGCGGCGAGGTTCTTGTTTCTAACTTTGAAGAATTTATTCGTGTTGGCCATCTTGAATATATGCCACTTTTGGGTGGTGATAAGGCAACGCGCGATCCCCGTAGACTAGTTTATGCAATTTTTAATAAATATGGAATTAAAAAATTCTTTAATGGAAATGAATCAGATATACTATCTAAAATGATTGATAAATCTCCCAAATCTAGTAGTTTAGGTCGCGTTCTTGATGCTCTTTCTTGCTATCTAAATATTTGTATAAAACGAACATATGATGGAGAGCCAGCAATGAAACTTGAAAAATATCTCGCAAAAGGAAAACCTCTGCATTCATTTAATATAAAAAATAAAAACGGCGTCATAGAAACCTTTGATATTTTTAGACAGTTGGATGAAAAAATTAATAAACCTCTTAATGAAAAAGAAAAAGCAGACTATGTTTTTTCTTTTGTAAAAACAATTGTTGATGGACTTGTTGATATTGCTATAAATAATGCTTATAAAAAGGGTATTAAAACCATCGGCCTTTCGGGAGGAGTTACATATAATGTTCCTATTACAAATATTGTTGAAAAAAGAATTAAAAATACAGATTTGAAATTGATTGTTCATAATCGGGTGCCAAATGGTGATGGTGGTATTTCAATTGGACAAAATGCAATAATTGGACATAAATTAAGCATTTAAATTTCAAAGTAATATTTAATAATGAATTAATTATCCTATATATAATATGAGTAAAAGGAGAGATTTAATACAAGTACTTCTTATAATAATTATTGGCATGTTTATCCCATTTTTAGGTTCAATAATTATTGAATTTAGATTGGATATAACAAACATAAACCATATATTTAGAATAGGTTCAACATTTGGATGGTTTTTAATCATTTTTGGAATTGAACTTTTTTTTGTTTTTTTATACTTTTATATCACAAACATAGTAGCAAGTAAAAAATTTGATAAATATAAACCAAAATAATAATTGGTTAGGTTAATTATTTAAAAGATAATTTGTATTTCGAGCTTATTTGGGAGGTTAAATCGTATGACAGAAGGTTGTGCCACATGCTGTGTTTGTGGAGAAGAACATGGTCTTGATGATATCAATCATATTGAAACAAAGAAAGGAAAAAAACAGATTTGTAAAGAGTGTGTTGCTGCGATTAAGGGACTTGCCTAATTTATTTATCTTTTAAATCTTTCTTGAATTTTTTCACTTGTCAGTTCCCTTATTGCATCTCCTGCAATCCACTTTGCAGTCTTTGAATCAATTTTTTGAATTATTTTTGCAACTTCAATTGCCTTTTTATTTAATAATTGATTTCTTTTACCAATATTTCTTAAAGCCCAATTTATTGCTTTTTTTACGAAATTTCTATCATCTGTAGATTGTTTAATTATTAATGGAAAAAATTGTTCAAAAATTAAATCATTCTTTTGTTTATCATGAACAGCAAGCCAAGCAATTAAAGCAAATCCTGCCCTTTTTTGAAATTCTTGAGTCCTTTTTGTCCATTCTTTTGCCTTTTCATAAGCATAAGCTGTTTTATCAAATAAATGACCGCAGGTATGGTCGCATATATCCCAAGAGTTAAAATCTTTCACCCATTTTTCCATTTGATCCTTTGTTACTTGTTTTGGATCATCAATGCAAGCGGCAACCATTCTTGCATCACGAATTTTTGAATCCCATAGCTTTAATGCAAGTTCATGGTCTTTACCAATCTCTTTTGCAAAATTTCTTATTGTTGTTACACTTATTCCAAGGTTATTTTCAGGTTTTATTCCATAACGAGCCATGCCTTCTACATTTTTGGGATTTGCCATTGATTTTAGTTTTTCTATTGCTTTATTATAATTCATAAAATCTAAAATTGATCTATACAATTAAACCTTTTTAAAATGTAAGTATTTTATAGAGAAACTGTATCCAGTGCACAAATGCTAAGCCTTCCATTTCAAACTATTCTTCCATTTTTAGCATCTGCTATTGTTGTAATTCTAATAACCGTAATTGCTGAAAAATTTGGGACAAAAATAGGAGGTATTCTTGGAACACTTCCAACAACAATTATAATTGCATATGTCTTTATTGCTTTAAACAGAGATGTTGATTTTGCTTCTGATTCAATTGCAGTAGTTCCTGCAGAAATTGGAATAAATATTATTTTTCTATTTATTATTGCAGTTTTAATACGCCGCTCAATATATTTTGCATTTGCATGTTCATTTACTTTTTGGACAATTGCATCTTTTCTTTTATGGTATACAAATCTTGAAAATGTGTACATTTCCATTCCAATATTTTTTATATCTATGATTGGAACATTTCTAGTTCTTGAGAAAATAAGAAAAATAAAATCTATTAGTAAAAAATATGTTCATTATACTATTGCAAAAATCACCTTTAGAGGCCTTCTTGCAGGGACAGTAATTACAATTGCGGTCCTTCTTTCAAATGTTGGAGCAGTTCTAAGCGGAATCTTTTCAGTTTTTCCAGCAATAATTACCTCAACTATGATTATTTGTTATTATGAGCATGGTCCTAGCTTTGCATCAGGGATAGCTAAGTCAATGATTTTTGGTAGTTCAAGTGTTATGAGTTATGCAGTATCAATTCATTTCACCTATCCAATATATGGGATTTTATTAGGAAGCGTTATTGCATTTGTTATTTCAGTGATAGTTGCGTTAATTAATTTAAAACTAAGAGCAACTATATCGTAAAAATTCTATTTATTGGAATAACGATATTCTATGTTACAACTACCTTCGATACTAACCATACATGGTCCAACAGGTTGTTCTGGTGTACATGATTGACCAAATAGCGGACAATCAAATGGTGTTACAAGACCTCGAAGTAACTCTCCACATCTACATCCAGCTGGTTCTAAAAACTTCTTATCTTTAAGCTCTTCTAATTCATTTTCAAAGAGTTTTCGTGCATTATAATCTTCAAATTTGGTTTTTAAATCAAGACCTGAATCAGGAATCACGGGAAAGCCACGCCACTTTTTTTCAACCTTTGTAAAAACTTGTTTTAAAACATTTTGGGCTTTTATATTTCCTTTTTGGTGAACAACACGAGTATATTCATTTTGAACAAAAGCTTTATTTTTTTGTATTTGTGAAACAAGCATCCATACAGCCATTAAAACATCAATAGGCTCGAAACCAGCAATGACTTGTGGAACATGATATTTCTTTGAGAGGAATTCATATGGTTTGGTTCCAATAATTGTAGAAACATGACCTGGTTCAATAAGACCGTTTATCTTGATTTCACCCATTTCAATAATTGTTTTTAGAGCTTCAGGAATGGTTCGATGACAAGATAGAATGGAGAAGTTATCAGGTGGATTTTTTAAAATAACAGAAGCAGTTGTTGGAGCTGTTGTTTCAAAACCAATAGCCATAAAAACAACATCTTTATCTTTGTTTTTTTCCGCAATAGAAACAGCATCTTCAATTCCATAAACAGTTCTTACATCAAATCCTTCTTCAATCATTCTTCTTAAAGAATCATTCTCACCTGGAACATTAATCATATCTCCAAAAGACGTCACAATTTTACCACTTCTTGCAAGAAGAAGCATTTCTTCAATTTCATAAGGAGTTGTAACACAAACAGGGCAGCCTGGCCCTTGTCCAATTTCAATACCACATTCTTTTAAAAGTGAATCAAGACCGTTCTTAACAAGAGTATCTTGATGGGTTCCACAAACATGCATAAATTTCAAGTTTAAATCTAATTTTTTAATTTTTGAGACAATGTCTTTTGCTAGGCTCTTATCTTTTAATGAAAACAATTAAGACACACCCCCGCTTGATAACATTTCTCTAAATAGATCCAGAGTCTCAAGAGCTTCTTTTTCATCAAGAACTTCAATTGCAAAACCTGCATGAACTAAAATATAATCCCCAACTTTTACTTCAACTAGGGTAATATTTGCTTTACGTTTTGTCCCATCTCCATAATCAACTGTTGCATGTTCATTATTTTTGTCAATTTCTATAATTTTTCCAGGAATTGCAAGACACATGTCTTTGAGTTTATAAGCTTATATAATATAAAATTTCTTACAAATTTGACAGTTAAATCTAAATAGAGCATAATGTTTAGACGGTTGAATTGAAAAAGTAGGGAGAGAAATGGAGGTATTAGAAAAAACTTCATCTGTATGCCCTGTATGTTACCATGAGGGAAATATTAAAAAAATTGATGCAGAGATATCAGAAGAAAAAGGAAAAGTATATATCAATAAATCTTGTGATAAACATGGCTCTTTTAAGGATATCTATTTTTCTGATGCTGATATCTATAAAAAATGGATAAAATACACAGTAACAGGAACTATTGCACCAGATGTAAAAACAAAAATTTTTGATGAACCACAGTTATATAACGAACATAAATCTCAAAGCGTTCTTTCTAATCTTTTAATAACAAATAGGTGTGATTTGCGTTGTAGTTACTGCTTCATGAATGCTGGTGCAACCGGTAAAGTTTATGAGCCGACTTTAGAACAATTAAGAGATTTAATGATTCAAGCTAGAATAGAAAGACCAATGGGCTCAAAAGCAATTCAAATTACTGGTGGAGAACCTACCATTCGCAATGATCTTTTGGATATTGTTAATATGGCAAATGAGGTTGGCTTTACTCATATTCAAGTAAATACAAATGGTTTGAAACTGGCAGATAGCCCAGAATATTGTAGACAGCTAAAAGAGGCTAAGGTTAACACAATCTATATGAGTTTTGATGGCGTAACAAAAAAGACCAATCCATGGATAGATCTAAATAAAAAGGCTATTAAAAATTTAAGAGAAGCAAATCTCAAAATCGTTCTTGTTCCCTGTATAATTGGTGAAAAAAACCTAAATGAGGCAGGAAAAATAGTTAGATTTGCTCTTGACAATATGGATATAATTAGAGGCGTAAATTTTCAACCTGTTTCATTTTGTGGTAGAATTAATAAACTTTCAGATGAAAAGCGTATTAAACAAAGGGTTGACTATGTAATGCTAATGGAGGCAATCGAAAAGGAATTTAATGGCGATATTTCAAGAGAGGATTTCTATCCTGTTCCATTTGTTTTTCCTATTTCAAAATTAATTGAACTTCTCAAAGGCGAAACCCAGGTTGAATTTACTGCTCATCCAGGTTGTGGAGGAGCAACATATATCTTTGTCGACGGTGATAAAATACTTCCCATAACTCGATTTATTGATGTAGAAGGTTTGCTTGATTTTATTAATAAAGAAAGTAAAATAAAGGGTCCATTGAAAAAACTTAGAGTTGTTTCAGCATTTTTGAAAAATGTTAATAAATATGTTGATTATGAAAAAGCCCCTACTGGTTTTAATTTAAAGAAAGTTTTAAAGGATGCTGCAATTGGGGGAAGTTATAACTCTCTCAGAGGATTTCATTATAAGAGTTTATTTGTTGGATCTATGTGGTTTCAGGATCCATTTAACTTAAATATTGATCGATTAGAGCGTTGTGTAATTCATTATACAACACTTGAAGGAATCGTTCCGTTTTGCTCATATAATGGTTTAGGTATTGGTGACAAAATTCGGGATAAACATTCTATTACTATTGCTGAATGGGAGAAAAAAACAGGTAAAAAAATAAGAGAGGATCTTAGAAAAGATGTTCCTCTGACTTAGTAATTACCTTTTCTTGGTAAATAATTTTTTTTCTTTAATGAATTTTATTTATGTGGTATTAAACATAGAAACTTTAAATCATTTTTTCCAGTATTTACAAACTGATGCCATTGCATAGGAGGAATATAAAAGATATCTCCTGTTTTAAAGTTATTTTCACCTTCTTTATCTCGCGCAACTCCCTTTCCTTCTAAAATAAAAACTTCATGTTCCCAATCATGTTGATGTAATGGAGAATGCCCACCCCGTTTTACTTCAAAAAGTCGCATTGCAAAATTTTTTTGCACCATCTTTTTTTGTAATTAACCATCTAACTTTCAAATGTTTTATTTCTTCTTCTGATGGCTCTTCTAGTTCTACATCTGAATAATGAACATGTTTGGTAATTATCATCCATTTAAATCATAGTTTTGAGGGTAATAATACATATACATAAAAGATTAATCTTATCACGTGTTTAATAATACAAGTTAAACATGAAAATTTTATCATGGAATGTAAACGGTATAAGAGCTGCAGATAAAAAGGGACTATTTGACTGGTTCAAAAAAGAAAATTCTGATATTGTTTGCCTGCAAGAAATTAAGGCTGTGCCAGAACAAGTTCCACCGCATCTTAGAAATATTCCAAGATATGAAATTTATTGGAGCCCTGCAGAAAGAAAAGGATACAGTGGAGTTGTAACCTTTTCAAAACAAAAGCCGCTGGATATAAAAAAGGGATTTGGTATTAAAAAATTTGATGACGAAGGAAGAATTTTAATTACAGAATATCCCTCTTTTACTCTTTTTAATATATATTTCCCAAATGGTAAAAAGAACCAAGAGCGACTTGATTACAAGCTTGATTTTTATGATACTTTTTTAGCATATGCAGATAATTTAAAAGCAGAAGGAAAACAAATTGTTGTATGTGGAGATTTTAATACAGCCCATAAAGAAATTGATCTTGCAAGACCTAAAGAAAATGAAAAGATTTCAGGATTTTTACCAATTGAGAGGGCTTGGATAGATACTTTTATTGACCATGGCTATATTGATACTTTCAGACATTTAAATAAGGAGTCTGATCAATATACTTGGTGGGATTTGAAAACACGTGCTCGTGAAAGAAATGTTGGCTGGAGAATTGATTATTTTTTTGTTAATAAAGAATTTGTTTCTAATGTGAAAAAATCCTTTATTATGCAAGACATTTTAGGCTCTGATCATTGCCCTATTGGTTTAGAAATAATTGTTTAAAACTGGTGAAATAATGAAGGAATCTCTTGATTTTATCTATAAAGAACAAAAGGAACTTTCAATAATTAAAGGTGTTGCGGCACTTCTTGGTTGGGATCAAATGACCTATATGCCTCCAAAAGGCGCTCAGGAGCGATCTGAACAAAGTGCATTTATATCAAAACTTGCTCATGAAAGGATAGTATCTGATAAACTATGGAACCATATCAATGTTTTATCAAAATCTAATAATTTTGATAAATTATCTGATATCAATAGAGCCGTTGTTTCGAGATTAAAAAAAGATGTTGAAAAGGCAAGAAAGATTCCTTCTGATTTTGTAGAAAGATTTTCTAAAACAACGACTTTGGCATATTCTGCGTGGGAGGGTGCTCGAAAAAAGGCTGATTTTTCAATATTTTCTCCTCTTCTAGAAAAAATAATTGATCTAGAAAAGGAATACTGTGGTTACATAAATCTTCCTGGACCCCGTTATAACAGTTTACTTGATGATTATGAAGAAGGTATGACTGTTGAAAAATTAAAAAAAGAATTCAGTTTTTTAAAATTACACCTTGTTGAGATTTTTGATAAGATAAAAAATAGTGAGATTTACAAAAATCAAAAAGATCTTGATATAAAATTTAATGTAAAAGAACAAAAAAAATTATGCAATATTTTTATTGAAAAGATGCTTTTATCTAGGGATAATTCAAGGTTAGATGTTTCAACGCACCCTTTTACAACGTCTATTGGTTATGATGATGTAAGATTTACTACTAATTATGAACATGAAAATCCTTTATTTTCATTTTTTTCAACTGTTCATGAAGCAGGCCATGCATTATATGAACTTGGTATGCCCAAGGATGAATTTGAAAATACGGTAATATCTGATTCTCCATCTCTAGGGCTTCATGAATCTCAGTCAAGATTTTGGGAAAATATGATTGCCAGAAGTAGAAATTTTTGGACTTATTATTATCCGATTTTTAAAAAAGCCTCACCAAAATCCTTTAAAAATCTAGATATTGATAGTTGGTTTAGATATGTAAATCAAGTAAAACCTTCTTTTATACGAGTTGAAGCAGATGAGCTAACCTACTCTCTACATGTAATACTGCGTTTTGAACTTGAAAATTATCTAATAGACAATGAAATTAATGTATCAGAGGTTCCCTATTTTTGGAATGAAAAGATGAAAGAAATGTTAGATATTGCCCCTACTAACGATAGAGAGGGTGTATTACAGGATATGCATTGGAGTGGAGGCAGTTTTGGTTATTTTCCAACTTATGCAATTGGAACAATTTATGCATCTCAACTTTTTAATAAACTTGCAAGACTAGACCCTGATATTTATGATGAAATCGAAAAGTCAGAGTTTAAAAATATTATTACCTGGCTTAAAGAAAATATACATAAACATGGTCGAATTATGAGTGCCGAAGAAATCATTAAAAACTGTTGCGGTGAAGGATTAAACGCAAAGGTTTTTGTTAATTATTTAAAAGACAAATACTATTCTATCTATGAACTATAAGATTAAATCTTTCTAAGCGCCAAATTTTTCTAAACGACCCGCGTTAGCTAAAGCTAATGGCATCAAATCTTTTGCTGGAAAACATGGCCCGAGTCCACCTGATATACATGACCGTTCTCCAAATTTATCTACATTATCTGGTCTACAATATTTTGAATAAATAATTACTGGAACTGGATGCCAGCTATGATATTTTAAAAGTGATGGAGTTGAGTGATCACCAGTAACAATTATTACATCAGGGTTTAAATCAAGGAGTTTTGGAATTTGCTGGTCAACCTCTTCTATTCTTGCAACCTTTTGATTGAAATCCCCATCTTCTCCAGCACTATCAGTTTTTTTTGCATGAATGTAAAAGAAATCAAATTTTTCCCAGTGATTTTTAAGTGTATCAAATTCATCTTTTATTTCTTGACCTGTTTTTAAAATTTCCATTCCAATTAATCTTGCAAGTCCAAGATACATAGGATAAGCTGCTATTGCTGCACAATTAATTCCAAATACATCTTTTATTAAGGGCCAATTAGGTTTTTTTGAAAAACCTCTTAAAAGAATCATGTTTGCAGGATGCTGATCTTTGAGAATTTCTCTTGCTTGGTTTACAAAATTTGTAACTAACTTAACTGTTTTTTCTGTTTCAGGTGATAAACCCTTAGGTTGTAATGGTTTTTTGCCAATCATCTGGGGATCAGTATCAATAAGATTTCCGAAAAGACCTTCCCCTCTTAGAACAAGTAGAAATCTATATTCTTTTACTGTTTCAATAAAAAACTCTGTTTCTGGTAAATCAATATTTTGTAATAGTTTACAAAGTTCAATATTTTTTTCTGTAGGGATGCGACCTGCTCTTCTATCAGTAACCTGTCCATTACTGTCAATTGTACAAAAATTGCCCCTGGCTGCAACATCATTTGATTTTAAATCAAAATTTATTCCAAGAGCAGATAGAACTCCCCTTCCAACTTGATATTTTACAGGATCATAACCGAATAAAGCTAAATGACCTGGACCACTACCAGGAGTAATCCCAGGAAAGACCGGCTGTTGTAAACCACATATTCCTTTTGTTGCAAGGGAATCTAAATATGGTGTATTTGCAGCTTCAAGCTCTGTTTTATTATCCTGTTTTCTTGGAAGACCACCCAGCCCATCAATTGTTAATAAAACAATTTTTGTATCAGCAGGTTTTATTAATTTTTGAATAAAATTTGAATCCATACGAAACTCACATCTCTCCTAAAAATTCACCTTTTTTATCTTATTATTTGGAACAATTTTATTATTAATAAAGATTATGATAAAGATTTTGATTTTATATTATGTAATGTCAACTGAGATCAGTAACATTAGTTGTATATGTGTGATTTGTCGAAAAACATTAATGAATATCTATAATTATCTAAAAAAGGTAACATGTACTCCCCTTAGAGAAATGTTACCTATGATGGTAGTAGAACTCTTTTTCTGAAATAATCCTAAAGTGCTTATTGCCATTATAAGCACTCTTGAGGTGATATAATATGGAAAAACTATATGGAGGTATAGACATCCACAAGGAGAACCTTGCGGGATGTATAATAGATGAAAATGGAAAGACTACGAGAGAGCGTATATTTCCATTTTCTAAAAAAGCAGTTGAAAGATTCCTCTGTGATATCCCCAACTCAAAGATAATGATAGCGATGGAAGCATGCGGTATATGGAGAGGCGCATACAAGGTTTTAACAGAACTTGGTTACGAGGTTAAACTTGCAAATCCGAAGAAAACTCATGATATTGCTTGCAGAAAGAAGACCGATAGGATTGATGCTAGGATACTTGCAGATCTACTGAGGACTAATTATCTTCCAGAGGTTTATATTCCAGATGAAAGAGTGCTCAAATTCAGAGATCTTACAAGGCATAAATCCAATCTGACACATCTAAGAACAATGGTTCAACAAAAGATAAAAGGATATCTTCTACGTAAAGGTACAAAATATGGTAAATTATGGAATGAAAAAGCACTGTCAAAACTCGCGGAAGAAGACCTAGATATAAGGAACCTTGTCAATGTTTACCAGTGTTTGAAAAACGAAGAAAAAGAGGTTCTGAAAAGGATACGGAAGATCGCTCGGAATATGAAAGAAACGACTCTACTTATGTCAATGATAGGTATTGGAGATTTCTCATCTCTAACAATACTAGCTGAGATCGGTGTAATAAAACGTTTTAAGACTCCGAAAGAACTGGTGAGCTATGCAGGACTTTGCCCTGGAATCTACCAATCTGGCTCGACTGAAAGAAACGTCAAGAATAATGCTGTAAACAAATGTCTGAAATGGATCATATATGAATGCTCTGGAAGAGCTATTATGTTAGATCCAAGATTTCAAGAGTATTTCTATAGGGTTAAGCAAAGAAGAGGATTTAAGACAGCAAGAAGAGCAGTTGCAAGAAAGATGCTTACTATAATATGGTACATGCTTACAAATGAAGAACCATATAAAGCTTCATAAATTCAGAGTTCTCTTTGGACAAAAGGGCAAGGGCACCCCTCTTCAAGCGACTAGGCTTCGAGCCTCTACCGATGATTTGGGGGCCTTTAACCACTTGCCAAATTGTGCCCTTGAGCACCCAGGAATGTCTGTGGATTAAGCCCTTGCCGATGAAAATATAAACGAGGTGAATATTAATGTAACGAAAAGGAAGAGAGTTCTAAGGAATGTTACTTGACAATACA
>CAYFVP010000143.1:0-19285 GCA_964346655.1 uncultured Thermoplasmatales archaeon | reverse complement strand
CCACCGCCACCACCGCCACCTCCTTCAGAAAAATTGGATAAAACTTTTAACTATAACACAACAGAAATTTTATCGTCAGGTACTGGTGCTCTTCGAGTTGACACAGGGATTTATAAAGTGGTCTATTTTGCCTTTGGTTTTGAAGCAATAAATCATTCCACACCAAGAAACTCTTTAATTTCTTACATTATAGAGTGGCTTAATCAACCACCAGTTGCCAATTTTTCCTTTACACCATCAAATCCATCTATTAATGATACGATTTACTTTAATGATACATCAATTGACCCTGATGGAAATATTATAAATTGGACTTGGGATTTCGGAGACGGAAATATAAGCTACAAACAAAATACAACACATATCTACTCAATCTTTGAAAGTTATAAAGTAAAATTGACAGTAAAAGATAATGATGAAAACATTAACAGCACAACAAAACAAATTATAACAAGAATGATTCATACAAATATCACCCAAGATGGCAACGAAACAATGATAAATCTACAGAATGAAGCAAACATAATTATTGTAATTAATACAACAAATTCTACAACTATCAACATATCAAAATATTCTGGAAATCCAACAGGCGAAGACATTTCAGGTAATATAACATCTATTGGTAAATATATAGGGATTGATGTTGAAAACGAAAGCACCATTATATGGCCGATTGATATTAAAATTTATTATACCTTGGATGATTTAAATAATTCCGATATTGAAGAAGATCAACTGCAAGGTATTTATTTTTGGAATGATACAATAAATGAATGGCAACTTTATAATGATACAGGTGTTAATTCAACATATAATGAAAGCGGATGTGAAGGCTTTTGTTGGGCGAAAATCTGGCATCTTACACAACTTAATATAGGTGCTGATACTGAGACACCAACAAAGGTAACAGGTTTAACTGTAACAGATGCAAAGGATGGAAAACTGAGTTTATCATGGAACCCTGCAACCGATAATGTTTATATTGATTATTATAAAATATATCGAGATGATTTATTTCTCAAAAATTTTTATAGCACTTCCTATCTTGATACTGGATTAACCGATGGCCAATCATATGTTTACAATATTTCAGCTGTAGATGGTGTAGGAAATGAAGGCGAAAAATCTGAATCTGCAGTTGGAACACCTACAACCAGCAGTTCTAATGGTGGAGGTGGTACACCTGGTGGCAATGGAGGTTTTATACCAGTAATCCCAACAAATAATCCACCTATATCAGACGTAAATGGACCATACTATGGATTTACAGATATATCTATAACATTTGATGGATCAAAAAGTATTGATTCAGATGGTAAAATTGTTAGTTACGATTGGGATTTTGGGGACGGAAACATTGGTAATCAAGTAGTTACAAATCATATTTATACAGATCCTGGAAACTTTACTATAACTCTTACTGTAACTGATAATGGAGGAATGAAAGGATTAGATTCCACCTTTGCAGTTATTTCCATAAAGCCAAATAATCCACCAAATAAACCGGAGATAGAAGGAGTAACAGTTGGGAATCAGAAAATTGATTATAATTATACAGTAAAAGCTATAGATATAGATAATGATACCATTAGGTATATTCTGGATTGGGGTGATGGTACAAATAATACTATTAGTGATTTTTTATTTAATGGATCAGAATTTAAAGTAAATCATAATTGGAGTAATGCTGGAATTTACATAATAAACGTTTATGCAGAGGATGAAAATAATGCAACATCTGAAAATAATACAATAACTGTTTTGATAGATATATTATTTGTTCAAAATCTTGGTTATCTAATAGATGATAATTGCGATAAGGTTTATGATATATTTTATTGTAACGAGACAGGTAATATAACAATCGTTGGATTAGATAGTAATCAAACTTATAAAATTGATACAGATGGTGATGGGAAACATGATTATCTATATAATACAGTAACAGGTTCATTATCAGATATTAAGCAAGATGAAGAAAAAATTATCTTACCAGTGGAATTATTGTTAATAATTGTGGTTATATTAGTTTTATTAATAGTCCTTGTAGCTATAATTTATAAGAAGAAAAAAAGCAAATAAATAATAAAGGAGGAAAAATGAATAATAAAAATATTTGGGATAAAATAATTAAATTTTTAGAAAAAAAACATAATATGCATTTAATTTCATTTAGAGGTCAAACTTTTGATTTAGAAGAAATTACACAAAATAAAATAAAAATAAGGTTTTCCTCAGGAAATACTATTAATATAGAAAAACAAAGATTTGAATCCGCTTATAATTATTTAAAAGAAAAAAATGGAGAATGGATAAAAATTGGAGCAAGCAGAATCAACACAGATCCAAAGACAATTGAAGGACGTATTAAACAGAAATATGATGGAAAGATGAATGGATTATCAACAGCACCTTGGATTGCAACGATTTTAGTAAAAGTATTTGATAATATTGAATTTAATGGGAAAAAGAAAGGACAGGCGATTAAGATGAGATGATTGTATGGGAAGTAAATATGATAATTTTTGGAACGGAAAGATGGATGAGATTCATAATGGAGTTCTCAGAGCAATCAATAAAAATGATATTGTAAAAATTGATGTCAGTGAAATTAAACAATTTGGTAAAAGAAAAAGTTGGTATGGCATTCTCCATTTGGACTCTTCTGGTTATAAAAAAGTAGATATGGCACATGCACAGTCATTAGGTAAATTATTAACAAATCAGGATTTTTTTTCTAAGATATTTAAGCAAAAAAACGTAAGAGTTCAATTTAAAATAACAAATGATTTTGAGCTGGAAATAAAAAGAGCTAATCGTAGCATAATTTCCAGTCATAATACTAATAAAACTAAATTGCTATATGAAGGAGATGTTGTTGATAGTGTTATATCCTATCTTAAAAAGGATGGATATGAAATTTTGAGTTATTGTCATCCTCACCAAAAAGGTTATGACATTGTGGCAAAAAAAGATGGGAAATTACTTTATGTAGAAGCTAAAGGGAGCACAAGTTCAAATCCTGAATCTAGTAGATATAAAATAGGATTTAATTCCACACAGATGAAAGTCCATGTTGCTGAAGCTATTTATAAATCAATGGTAACTATAAATGAAAATACAAATTGTAATATTGCAATTGCACTACCCGCAAGTAGCACTCATAAAAAATTAATAAGTGCTGTATTACCTTTATTAAAAAAGCTAGGAATTATAATTTTTTGGGTTGATAGTATTGGTAATGTAACAGTTCAATAGATTTATAATAAGATGGAGGAAAAAATGAATCTTAAAACGTATCATGAAATAGTAGGAACGCTAGAAAGCTACTCAGAAAAAAATAATGAGTTAAACCTTTTATTTCAGATACATAAAACAATTGAACCACCTCAAGATGCAATTCCTAAAAAGGAATTAGATGACTGCATTAACAGACGAATCGGTATTTTTAACAATGACGGTGACTATAGATTAAGGAAATTTCCTAAACCTATAGAGAAATTTAAATCTGAAAAATGTCTGAAATGCAATAAACAGGAACACTGCTCAAAAGATGGAATAGAACTAACTTATTGTCTCATAAGTAAAATAAATGAATTAAAAAGTAAATAACTCTTTACAATAAAAACAGGTTTTAAAGAAAATAATACAAAAAATAGTTAGCAATTGTTAAGAGGAAGTTTATAAACAAATAACTATTTTTTTATACAAAAGAGAAGGATAAAATATGAAACCAAAGGAAGTAAGAGATCCACCAAAGGAAGTATCATTCTCATATCCTGAAGGTACTACATTAGAAGGAATGGTCATAAAAGAAGTTGGAGAGCTTGTTAAAACAGATTGTTTTGGTGATTATTACTTTGTTATTCAACTGATAGATTATGATGATAAGGAAATGTGTGTTAGATTTGGTTATTATAGAAAAAAACCTGGAGGAAAGAAGTTTGTATGGGGAAGCCAGACAACGTTTCATACAGAACTTGATGTTGCTAATAGATTAATAAAAAAAGCAATAAAGGAAGGAATATTATAAATTGTGAATATTAAAAAGAATGCAATATAGTTTACAATTGTTAAGGAGAAGTTTATAAATAAATTACTAATACATGTATATACAGGGGAGGAAATCTCATGGAATGGTGGCAAAAATTTGATTTTAAAGATAATCCCTTTGAAAGAACTAGAAATCCACTTAGAAACACCTATGATTATATTGTTGAAACCCCTATTTTTCATAAATACTCAAATAGATTAGACAATATTGATACTCTATTTGGAAAAGTTATAGTAATCTATGGACATTTTGGATCAGGTAAGACAACTTTATTTGAATATTTAAAAAATAAAATTAGTTTACTTGAGAAAAAGATTGCAACCATAACTGTACCAATTTCAACTATGAGTTCAGATGGAAATGAAATATTTGAACTCCTTAAATCTCAATTATATAATGCTATTGGTGGTTCTGAAAAAGAGAATATATATCCAAATGATATTTCAAATCAACTAGCGATTATTTGTGAGGAAAAAAAAATTTTTGGTCATGTAATCTTTATTGACGAGCTTCATCATAATCCAAATATTGATGCTTTATTTGATTTTTTTAAATTATCACAGGGATTAAGTGAATATCTTTTTAATTACAATAAAATATGTATTTTTATCGCAGGTAATATTAAATGGAAAGAAAGATTAGAAGATCCTACTTATAGAGGACCAATTAATTTATTTGATATGATGGATGATATAGATATTGATCAATCTTTTGAAATTGTTACTAAAAGAATTTCAGAATTTGTAAGGGACCCAAATAATAAAGAAGTTGAATATATTAAAAAAGACGCGGTAGAAAAAATTTATAGTGGTTTACGTGAAAAAACACCTCGTTGTTTGCTAATAGAATGTGGTGAAGCATTTGAAAAATTACCAGAAACTATTATGGTTCTTACATCTCATGAGGTTTCAAAAAAGGTTGATATCTCTACGATTGAGGCTATTAAGAAGAAAATTGAAAGCTTTCGGACTGCTCATGGAAAAATATTGACCACAATAAAAGAATATAAAACCGTTGAAGAAAAAATTATTGCCTTGAATTTTTTATCTAAATTATATGAAATAGGATTTATTGAAAAAAATATTAATAAAAAAATTTTAGATGAATTTGGTATAAAAGATTCTTTTATTATTGCTGATTTTGAGACATGGCGAATAATAAAAAAGGATACTTCAGAATATCAAGTTAAAGGTGAGTATGGAACTTCAACTATATCAAAAAGTGGTTTTATTCTTAATGAGAATATTAAAAATATTTTTGATACAATATTAAATACTTATGGAGTTCAACCATGGGATTATCTAAAAAAAATATATTTACCAAAAGAAGTTAAAATACCTATTGCTAAAAAAAAGAAGGGGGATATTTATAGATCTTATGAAGATGAACAATTTTATTTAATTGAAAATAAAATGAAGGATAATAAATATAAGATGGGTATTAATTTTATAAATAGAAGCAGGCAGGGGTATTACAAAATATTTGATTTTTTAGATAATCCTAGATTAAAAATTGATTATATTGATATTCCAAATAAGTGTAAAAGTTCAATATTTGATTTGTTTTCTGCCTATTATATTTTTCAGAAAGACGATAATGATGCAAGATTAGATCAAAATGAACTTCTTAAATTTGCAATAAATTCATTTCATAGTGAAGAATTAAGGAATTTTTATTCTGAAATTAAATCAATAGATATGGGGGGGAAACTGATTTCAAAAAAAGATGCGAACTCTATTGGACGGCAATATATCTATTCTTTAAAAGAGATTTTACCACAAATGATTGATGAAATTAAATATGGTAGGAAATTCGGACTTGATCCTCAAACATTAACGACAAATGACCTAACGGTCTTTAAACAAGTTAGATCTTTGTTACATCAGGATAATATCACTGAAAATGACATTGAACAAGCTAGAGATAAAACAATAAAACATTTTGAATTACGAACAAGGAATCTTATTGCAAGTTGTCTAAATATCCAGTTTGGTGATTCATGGTATAAACAAAAAATAAAAGGTTATATCAAAGATGATATCGAGACTAATATTAGTAAACGGGAAAAATTTGAACCAGATTTTACTCGATCTAGTAATATTCTTACATATTCTGATCAAACACATTTAAGAGATATAATATTACATAATTGGACTCAATGTTTTTGTTATATTTTTTCAGGAAAACCTGATAAATCTGATTATAAGAAAAAAGAATTTGAAGTTGATTGGAACTTGATTTATAGAAAAAGAAAAGAATTTGCTCATATAGATCAATCTAAAGGTAGATATGTTTCAAAAGCTTTTGATAATGCAGTTTTAATAATTCAATGGTTAAATAAAGCAATAAAATTTTTCTTAACTAATAATAAATCAACTATGGATAAAAAAGAAGGTTATTATGATTTATTTTTTAATGATCCGGAAATTAGTAATCCACAACCAATTACAAAAAATGATGTTGAAAAAATTTGGGATCCTATAAAGGACAAACTTGAAACTACAATTAATTTTAAGGATTTTCCAGTGTTATTTAAAGAAAATGGAAGAAAGGTTTTAGCTGCATATAGGTTTTTAATTAATAATAAATATTTATTAATTAAAAATATTAATGCTAATAATGTAACTTTTGAAATTAATAAGGATACATTGAATAAATAGAATAAATAGTAATTTGTAAAATCTATGAAGAAAAGAAACCTAATAATCCCGATAAACTCTGTGACAATTACCAATTTTCAATAATTAGCGATGATGATATTCCACCTACATTTTAAGTTTTATTTGCCTTAATATAACGCAATACTTTAAACCAATATTATATATACAAAAAATGTTTCCTATATGAGGGGGAATAAATGGCAATAAAAAAAAGTGAATTATACAACTCTTTATGGAAAAGTTGTGATGAACTTAGAGGTGGTATGGATGCTTCTCAATATAAGGATTATGTTCTTGTTTTATTATTTGTAAAATATGTTTCGGATAAAGCAAAGATTGACAAAGAATTTCTTATTGATGTTCCAAAAGGTGGAAGCTTTGAAGATATGATTGCACTTAAAGGAAAACCTGAAATTGGCGATAAAATAAATAAAATCATAGCTAAACTAGCTGAAGCAAATGACCTAAAAGGGGTTATTGATGTTGCAGATTTTAATGATTCTGATAAATTAGGAAAAGGTAAAGATATGCAAGATCGTCTTTCTAACTTAGTTGCTATTTTTGAAAATCCTGCTCTTGATTTTAGTAAAAATAAAGCTGAAGGCGATGATATTTTAGGTGATGCTTATGAGTATTTAATGAGGCATTTTGCTACTGAATCGGGTAAAAGTAAAGGTCAATTTTATACTCCTTCTGAAGTGTCAAGAGTTATGGCAAAGGTAATAGGTATTAGTCAAGCAAAAAGACTCGATCAAACTGTTTATGACCCTACTTGTGGATCTGGTTCTTTACTAATTAAAGCAGCTGATGAAACTGAACATGGTATTACAATTTATGGCCAAGAAATGGATGTTGCTACAAGAGCTCTTGCAAAAATGAATATGATTTTACATGGTTATGAAATGGCAGAGATATGGAGGGAAAATACTATTGCTGCACCCCATTTTAAGAATCCTGATGGTACACTGAAAACATTTGATTTTGTGGTGGCTAATCCTCCATTTTCTTATAAATCATGGAGTAACGGTATTGATCCATTACATGATGAGTTTGAGCGTTTTGATGGTTTTGGTATTCCTCCTAAAAAAAATGGGGATTATGCCTTCTTGCTACATATGATTAAATCGTTGAAAAGTACTGGTAAAGCAGCTGTTATCTTGCCTCATGGTGTTTTATTTAGAGGTCATGTCGAGGCAGATATTCGTAAAAATATAATTAAAAGAGGTTATATTAAAGGAATAATTGGTCTGCCTCCTAACTTGTTTTATGGAACTGGGATTCCCGCTTGTATTATTGTTCTCGATAAGGAAAATGCTGAAAATCACAAAGGTATCTTTATGATTGATGCGAGTAAGGGTTTTTATAAGGATGGAAATAAGAATAGACTAAGGGAACAAGATATCCGCAAAATTGTTGATGTTTTTACAAAGCAATTGGAGATTCGCAAATATTCAAGGATGGTGCCTATATCAGAAATAACTGATGAGAAAAATGATTATAATCTCAATATCCCACGTTATATTGATAGTCAAGAAGATGAGGATTTACATGATATTGAAGCTCATCTGAAAGGGGGTATTCCAAATAGAGACGTTAATGATTTAGAACAATATTGGAACGTATATCCAAACTTAAAGAATGTTCTTTTCAGTCCAAGTGAGCAAGCTAATTATTCTGTTTTAAATATAGAACAATCCAAGATTAAATCCACCATTTTTGAGGATTCTGAATTTATTGAATATTCAAAAAAAATTGAAGAAATTTTTAATGAATGGAAAAAAAGAAATATTAACATTTTAAAATCAATTGATATTGGTTCAAAACCAAAAAAGCTAATATTTACTATTTCTGAGGATATTCTAAACACATTTTCAAAACTAGATCTTATTGATAAATATGATATCTATCAGCATTTAATGACTTATTGGTCTGAAACAATGCAAGATGATGTGTATTTAATTGCTGTTGATGGATGGAAAATTGAGATTAATATTCTAAAAAATAAAAAAGGAAAAGAAACAGGATGGGACTGTGATTTAATTCAAAAAAATATTGTAATTAATAAATATTTTTTAAAAGAGCAAGAAGAAATTGAAAGATTGCAATCTGAACTTGAAAATATCAATAGTCAGATGCAAACTATAGATGAAGAAAACTCTGGTGAAGATGATTTATTTTCTGATGCAAGAACTAGTACAGGTAAAATAACTAATGGGGAAATATCTAAACGAATTAAAGAGATTAAAAACGATCCTGATTTTTCTGATGAGCTTAATGCATTAACAGAATTTCTTGGACTTCTTGATAAAGAAAAAGAATTTAAAGATAAAATCAAGACTGCACAGATAGAACTTGATAAAAAATTACTAGTTAAATATAAGAATCTTACTGAAGTTGAAATTAAAAATTTAGTGGTAGAGGATAAGTGGTTAAAATATCTTTATAATTCTGTTAAAACTGAGATGGAAAGGATTTCTCAAAAACTTTCAGGGAGAATTAAGGAACTTGCAGAACGGTATGAAATTCCACTCCCAGAATTATCTGCAGAAGTTCAAGAATTGACAAATAAAGTTGAAAATCATTTAGAAAAAATGGGCTTCATATGTTAATTGAAACAATTAAGTCAGGATATAAACAAACAGAAATAGGGATCATTCCAGAAGATTGGGATATTGACAGAATAAAGAAACATGCTTTAATTACAACCGGTGCAAAAAATACACAAGACAAAATTGAAGATGGACAATATCCTTTTTTTGTTCGTTCTCAGAATGTCGAGAGGATTAATAGTTATTCGTTTGATGGAGAAGCAGTTCTTACAGCTGGTGATGGTGTAGGAACAGGAAAAGTATATCATTATATCAAAGGAAAATTTGATTTTCATCAACGAGTATATAAGATTAGTAATTTCGATGAAAAGTTAGATGGTTATTTCTTTTATCTATATTTTAGTAGCTACTTTTTAGATAGGATTATGTCAATGACTGCAAAATCATCTGTGGATTCTGTAAGGATGGAAATGATAGCAGATATGCAAATACCTTTACCAGATAAACCTGAACAAATTGTAATAGCCAATTCATTAAGGGATATTCAAGAATTAATAGATAGCCTTGAAAAACTTATTGAAAAAAAGAAAAACCTAAAAAAAGGAGTTATGCAAGAGCTTCTTACATGTAGAATACGATTACCTGGATTTAATGGAAAGTGGGAAACCAGACAACTAGATGAATGTGGAAGGATTACCATGGGGCAATCTCCTCCAGGTTATTCGTATACTAATGAAGAATGTGGTAAACCACTTCTAAATGGAGCAGCTGATTTGAAAGAAAACGGGATATTCGTAAGTCAATATACTACAAAACCAACTAGACTTTCAAAAATTGGAGATTGGTTATTTTGTATCAGAGCTACAATTGGAAATTTACAATTTTCAGATAAAGAATATTGTTTAGGTAGAGGAGTAGCAGCGTTAACAGTAAATCAAAAGATTAATAGTAAATTTGTATCATACCAATTGCAGAATTTATTTGAATTAATGCGAATACAATCTGAGGGCGGAGTAATTAAGGGTTTGAGAAAGGATGAGCTTGCAGAATTTAAAATTATATTACCTAAAGAGTTGGAAGAACAATCTGCAATTGCTCAAGTACTTTCAGACATGGATACTGAAATTAATATCTTAGAACGAGAAAGAGATAAATATCTAAAGATTAAAAAAGGCATGATGCAACAGTTATTAACTGGGAGAATTAGATTAAAATGTCATTAACTATTGGGCAAATAGAAAGAAAAACCCAAGAGAGAATAATTAAACTATTTTCAGATAAATTAGATTATACATATTTAGGCAACTGGGAGGAAAGACATGATAATAACAACATCGAAGAAGAATTATTAATTAAATTTCTTAAGAAACAAAGATATTCTGATACTTTAATCAAAAAAGCATTATACGATCTAAATAAAACAGCAACTGCTCAAAATAAAAGTCTTTATGATGTCAATAAAGAAGTATATTCATTATTAAGATATGGAGCAAAAGTTAAAGAAACCTATAGTGAAAATAAAGAAACAGTATTTTTTATAGACTGGAAAACACTAAAAAACAACGATTTCTATATTGCAGAAGAAGTAACAGTCAAAGGACAACATGATAAAAGACCTGATATTGTTCTATACATTAATGGAATTGCAGTAGCTGTATTAGAACTAAAAAGAAGTATCATCTCAGTTTCAGAAGGAATACGACAAAATCTTGACAACCAAAAAGAAATTTTTATTAAACAATTTTTTTCATCAATCCAACTGGTAATGGCTGGTAATGATACTGAAGGCTTAAGATACGCAACCATAGGGACTCCTGAAAAATATTATCTTACCTGGAAAGAAGATTCAGAAATAAGAAATAAACTTGATAAAGCCCTTGTTCAACTCTGCAGTAAAGAAAGAATACTAGAAATCATCCATGACTTTATTGTCTTTGATAGTGGAATAAAAAAGATTTGTAGACACAATCAATTTTTTGGCGTGAAAGCATCACAAAAATGTCTCAGAAAAAGACAAGGCGGAATTATATGGCATACACAGGGAAGTGGTAAAAGCCTTACCATGATTTGGCTTGCAAAATGGATAAGAGAAAACATAGATGATTCACGCATTTTAATTATAACTGATAGAGAAGAATTAGATGAACAAATTGAAAAGTTTTTCATAGGTGTTGATGAAAAAATTTATCGTACTAAAAGTGGAAAAGATTTATTAAACAAATTAAACAAAAAAGAAAAACCACTGCTTTGTTCATTAGTGCATAAATTTGGAAGAAAAACAGAAACTAGTTTTGAAGAATATCTAGAAGAAATCAAAATCAATTTACCAGATAACTTTCAAGCAAAAGGAGACATATATGTTTTTGTTGATGAATGTCATCGAACACAATCTGGAAAACTACATGAAGCAATGAAAAAAATATTACCAAATGCAATTTTCATAGGTTTTACTGGTACCCCTCTTCTAAAAAAGGATAAAAAGCTAAGTATCGAAGTTTTTGGAAGATATATTCACACATACAAATATGATGAAGCAGTAAATGATAACATAGTCCTTGATTTACAATACGAAGCAAGAGAAATTGACCAAAAAATAACCTCTCAAGAAAAAATTGACCAATGGTTTGAAGCGAAAACTAGAGGATTAACAGATTATGCAAAAGCAGAATTAAAAAGAAAATGGGGAACAATGCAGAAAGTTCTCAGTTCTCAATCCAGACTAAGCAGAATAGTTGCAGATATTATGCTTGACATGGAAACAAAAGATAGACTTCAAAGCGGCAAAGGAAATGCTATGCTTGTGGCAGGTAGCATCTATCAAGCATGCAAATATTATGAGTTATTCCAAAAACATGGTCTAAAGAAATGTGCTATAGTGACATCTTTCTCTCCAAATATTTCTTCCATTAAAGGGGAAACTACTAGTGATGATGAAGAAACAGATGATATCCAGAAATACGAGATCTATCAACAGATGCTAAATGGGAAAGATCCTGAAGTATTTGAAAAAGAAGTAAAGAAAAAATTTGTTGAAGAACCTGGTCAAATGAAGTTATTAGTCGTTGTAGATAAACTTCTTACAGGTTTTGACGCACCACCAGCAACATACCTCTACATAGATAAAAGCATGCAAGACCATGGTCTGTTCCAAGCAATCTGCAGAGTAAATCGCTTAGATAGCGAAGATAAAGAATATGGTTATATCATAGATTACAAAGATTTATTTAACAGTTTAAACAAAGCAGTTAAAGATTACACTTCAGGTGCTTTTGATGGATTTGATGAAGAAGATGTCAAAGGATTACTAAAAGATAGAATTGTAAAAGGAAGAAAAGACCTTGATTCAGCACTGGAAAACATTAAAAAACTTTGCGAGCCAGTAAAGCCACCAAAAGATACTTTAGATTTCATTGAATATTTCTGTGGAGACACAGAAAACCCTCAGGAACTAAAGAATAATGAACAAAAAAGACTAACACTTTACAGATTAACGTCTAAGTTAGTTCGTGCATATTCTGTTATTGCTGGTGAAATGAAACAAGCAGGATATTCTCAAGAAGAAGCAGAGAACTTAAAAACTGAGGTTCAAAATTATGAACATGTAAGAGCTGAAATAAAACTAGCCAGTGGAGATTACATAGATCTAAAAGCATATGAACCAGCAATGCGTCACTTAATAGATTCATATATTGATGCCGAAGAAAGTAAAACAATCTCTGCTTTCGATAATCTCACTATTATTGACCTAATACTCAATAAAGGAGAAAATGCAGTAGAAGATCTACCATCAAATATTAAAAATAAGAAAGACGCTGTCGCCGAAGTTATAGAAAATAACGTTCGGAAACTGATTATAGATGAAAGACCCACTAATCCTAAATATTATGAAAAAATGTCTGTTTTGTTAGACGAAATTATTCGAGAACGAAAACAAAAAGCACTTGAATATGCTAGATATCTGAAAAAAATAGTTGATTTTATAAGGCAATTGAAAAATTTTTCTGGTCCAATATCATATCCAGTTAATATAGACACAAAAGCCAAACGAGCCTTTTATGATAATTTAGGAAATAACGAAAAACTTGCTTTAACATTACATAATAACATATCAATAAATAAACCAGATGGATGGAGAGGAAATAGAATAAAAGAAAAAAAGGTTAAAATTGCAATTAAAAAAGCGTTGAAAGAATTTGATATGGATGATGAAACTGAGGTTGAAAAAGTATTTGAACTGGTGAAAAATCAAAATGAATACTAAAACAAATATAATTCAAGTCCGTGACTTAAATGTTGAAACAATAAAAAAAGATATAAAAAACATACACTTGGGTGTATATCCACCGGCTGGAAGAGTCAGAGTTGCAGCTCCATTAAAAACAACAGATGAAGCAATAGAACTATTAATACTATCAAAAATGTCTTGGATACGAAAACAACGATTAAAATTCATTAAACAAGAACGTCAAACAAAAAGAGAATACATTTCTGGTGAAAGTCATTATTTTTTTGGTAGAAGATATCTTCTAAATGTACTAATAACAAAGGATAAACCAAGAATTGAAATCAAAAGAAAAAAATATATTGATTTATACATAAATAAAAACATGAGTTTTAAGAAAAAAGAACAGATTTTTAATAATTTTTACCGCTCTGAAATTAAAAAGATAATACCAGATTTAAAAGATAAATGGGAAAAAATTCTTAATGTTAATGTTAATGAAGTTAGAATCAAAAAAATGAAGACTAAATGGGGATCATGTAATCCAAAAGAAAAAAGAATATGGCTAAATCTAGAATTAGTAAAAAAACAATACCATTGTATTGAGTATATAATGGTTCATGAAATGATACATCTTATTGAAAAAAAACATAATGAAAAGTTCAAATATTTAATAAGTGCACATATTCCACAATGGGAGCATTATAAAAAAGAGCTAAATCATAGCATATTAAGTTACTCAAATTGGAAATAATTTACCTTTTATTTTAGCTTAATTTTCACCTTGGATTTTCTCTCTTAATAAAATAAGACCTCTTTCTACAGCATGTGTTAGATTTGAAAATTCTTTAGTTTTTATTTTAGATTGTATCCATTCAAAAATTTCAGGATCTAGAGTAATAGATGTTTTGATTTTATGTCTTTTAATCTTTGGTCTTGCCATGTAAGTATGAATCGGATAGAAACTTATAAATACTTGTATTTTTATTACTTATAATGTCCCACTAAAACTGATAAATATTAGTTAAAAGAAATAGAAAAATTAGGAGGTGTTTATTATGAAAATAAAACAAACAAGCTTAGAAATAAAGATACAAAAAAGTAAAAACTCAGTTCCAAATAAAAACAAAAAAAAATATACAAAAAAAGAACTAAAAATAATAAAAGCTGATGGAGTCTTAGTAGATTTAAAGAAGAATGAAAGCAGACTCTTATTTTATCAGATTGAGCCATCTAAAAAAGTTAAAAAAGATGGTGAAAAAGAATTTTATAAAAAAAATAAATTTATGATAGAATTAAGAATACCAACAACAAATTTTCTAATTATTGCAAATATTATTGCAAAGAAAACATTAACATTTTTATCAGAACAAAATTCAGACTTGTTAATAGAAAACAATGATGTAAATCTACAATTACCTATGTTTGTATAAATAAAAGTATTTTTTAGGAGATATAATCTATGAAAAAGATAAAACCTTTTTTAGATTTATCAAAAAAGAAAAATGAAAAAAAATTTGATAACGAAACAATACGAGCAGCCATCTATGCAAGAACCTCATCAATTAAACAAAACATAGGATACAGTATAAATGAACAAACACAACTTGCACGTGAAAGATGTGATCAAAACGGATGGAAAGTAACATACATATTCCGTGAAGACGGTAAAAGTGCAGCAACTACAGATCGCCCAAAGTTCCAAGCAATGATGAAAAAAGCGCAGGAAAAAGCATTTGATGTAATTATCTTCTGGAAACTAGACCGATTCTGCAGAAGCCTACTAGATGTTGTCAATGTTGAAAAAAAACTTCGTGAATTAGGTGTCAATATTTGCTCAATTACAGAAAATCTTGATACCACCACATCATCTGGAAGATTTGTATTCAGAACCCTTGCCAGCGCCGCCCAATGGGAACGTGAAATGATAAGTGAAAGAACAGCAATGGGACTAAAAGCACTTGCAAAACAACATAAATGGCCAAATAAATCAACACCATTAGGATACATAAGAGATAATAATGGCTATCTAAAGATAAATAAAAAAGAAGCCAAGCTTGTGCAAGAAATATTCCATAAATATAATACAATGAAATCTATGCCTCAATTAGCATTTTTACTAAACAAAAGAGGTTTAAAAACCAAACGTGGAAAAAAATGGACAGCAGCAGCAATTAAAACTATATTAACCAACGAGATTTATATTGGAAAATACAATGTAGCCGATATAAAAGCAGATATACCAAACTACAGAATTATAAGAGAAAAAACATTTAAAAAGACACAAAAAAATAGACTCAGACAATCACAAAATGTTGAAGCAATGCCTCATGCTCGGAAAACAGCGACTGTAAAAAAAATATTTGATGAATACTTTTCTTTTCTAAAAGAAGAAGAACAATATCAAACACAAGGTTTTATTAACTGATAAATAATTGGACGAGGATAATATTGTATAATACTATGGAACCCTAATATCCTCATCCACATTTTTTTTTGTCATTAATGACCCTGATACCTTATTATAAAGTGGTTTGAGCTTTGTGTTTTTCTTTCTTTTTATGTACTGGTTTTTTTTCCTTTTTCTCCTCAACTGAAATATCTTTAAACTCACAGAAAAATCTCACATAATCACAATTATTACATATCAATTTCCAGATATACGAATCCTCGTTAATGAAGGTAAAATTATTTTTTACACCACAATTTATACATAGCTCTGATGCTAAATCATGAATTTTTTTAATAATTCTATATGGCGGTGATCTAAACTCTTTTTTGCATTTTTTACATTTATATTTTTTCTGGTTGTAATTAGCAACCTTATCTGAACCGTTCTCCTGATATTCAAATGAATTGCACTCAGGACACGGAGGTCTATAATATTTTACCTCAACAACATTATTAATACCATAATCTTCAGCAAGCTCCTCTTGTGGTAAACTAGAGCTTCTTCTATAAATTTCTGAGATTTTTTTTATCAGATTCTGAACCTTTTGAAATTGATCCTTTGATATTACCGCAAGTTGCTTGTGAGGTTCATTTGTATCACCTTTTCCATAGATAATTCCACCCCATTCAAGATAACCAATGTATATTTTATTGCTAAGTATCTTTTTAATATCCTGCCCATTTAATTTCTTATGTAATATTTCTTCAAATTCTATGTTAATTTTTCTTGCAGTTTTACTATAATCTTTATTATTTGAAAAATATTCAAATATCTTGTTTATTACTTCCTTGCACCAGGGTTTTTGATGTAAAAAATCATTTGCATCTTTTTTATATCCAAATGGCGGATTCTTACGCGGGTAAATACCATTTTTCAGCATATAGCCGATTTTTAATTCAACCCTTGAATTTTTCTGAGATGTTTCTTGTTCGGCTAGTAAAAGCTTTAATCTGACAGAGAATTTGTCATTAGGGTTGTCATAATCAAAGTTTCCCTCGCTAGAAATAATTTTAATTTTGTTAATTCTATTTAAATCATCAAGAAGTTTTATACATTCTGCAGCAATTCTTCCTAAACGATCAACTCGAAATAGAATTATATATTTAACATTCTTTGATTTTGCTGCTTTTATAATTCTTTTTCTATAACGAATTGGAAAAATAGAGCCATTACAGGTATCTGAAATCAATTCAGCTTTTTTCCAATTGTGATTCTTTAAAATTCGTTTAATCCAGTCATCTTGCTCTTCAAGGGTGCTTTGCCCAGATGAGCTTTGCCGTTCTATCCCAACATAGTATTCTATTTTTGATTTGGTTTTTGGTTTTGTTAGAGCCATTAATATTGCAAGCATCAATATTATATTAATTATCATTCATACACCTCTTTAAAAAATATACAAGATTCATTACTCCTGATTTCGTATGATTTCAATATTACATTATTTAAATTAAACGCAAAAATAAAGTACATATGTATGATAAAGTAACTGAACAATGTCTTAATCATACATAAATTTAAATTTAATGTAACATATTTAAATATTGTTTTATTATTTTTCAACTTTTTCAGCCTCTAAAAGTATGATTTTTTACTCGTTGTCTTATTCTCCTTATATTTTTACTTTTAAACATTTTTTTACCTAATTCAAATATTGTTAAAAACTAATTACACGCAATTTAGCTTTATATAGATTTTTATGCTGAATACCAGCTTTATACCAACTATTTACAGGCTTTTTACCATTTATCTACCATCTCTATATAAAATTCAAATGATAACTGAACCTATAATTATATTAATACCCCAAAATGTATAGAAGTTTCCCAAACACTTATCTAAGATCTGTCCAAATACCATAATCAAAGCATAAAATTCGAGACCATTTTAAATTAAGTATCAATTTTTTTTACATTTGAACAGTTGTCGAAACATCATTATATCTTATAAACTAAGGCTTTTAGATCAACACTTTTTTTAGATATTAATATTTAAACCATTTACACGCATGTTCTATTTTGGTGTTTATTTATAGTGAACTCATCCTCTTCAAAATCAATAATTCAACTGACTTTTGAGTCTTATCAAGAACTCTTGGAGAAAAAAAATGAATCGGCAGCTGTCGAAGATCAGGTCAGGATTATATATAATAAAAATGATAAGACCTCTGCGCCAAATAGCGCAGGAGGTATTCGTAAAGATTGTGTAGATTTTGTAAACAATTTAGGCAAAACTGTCGAAAGCTCTCCCGAATTTATAGGGATGAATATGGAGAAGCTTGTATATGATATAAGACAAATTATTGAACAAAATCCGACTAGAGTTATCCCTGGCAATTATGAAACTTTTCCAGAGTTGCTTAATGCTGTTTTAAATTATGCCACTGAGGAACTTTATCGCTCTGATGAAACCATTGGTCATATTGAAAGGTATTGTAGACTGATGGCAAAAGAAGATCAACCTTTCCCTATTGATTTCTTTAATTTGAATTATACCCAGTATAAACTTCATATGGATTGGTACAAAAAAACTCATTATAATCGTGAAACCGGTGAAAATTTCTATGGTCTTAAACATAGGAAAGATGTTGTTGATACATTCAATAAATGTTTCGGTTACCCTGATGGCTGGTTCCCATATAAACTTCCACCCAGACCTAATAAAAAAGTAAAAATAATTCCTAACCCTGAAATAGTTCATACAATGATCCATTATCCTGATTATCACCCTGATAAAGACATTAACTCTTTGATTCGGTATATATTTGCATTTGGCTTCTGGTTTGGCCTAAGAAATCCTAGCGAACTAACTGTTATGACTACTGATATGATATTTTTTGATGAAGGTTATATGATTGTTAAGGAGCCAAAAAAATATAACACGACCAGACAGATTTTCCCTGATAAAACAATATTTACAGGTAAAACTAGAAAGAGTTTGAAAAACTATGTAGATCATTTATTGCCAAAGTTTCAAAAAAGAAACTCTAACCATTTATTTGTGACTCCGACGGATGGAAAACCGTTTACTAGAAGATATCTGGGAAAATTTCAGAGCTACTATGGTAAAAAAGTTTACCCGTTGTTCCATCCTTATATGACTAGAGAATGGTGTGCAACAGCTAAATTAATACAATGCAGGTTAAACGGCTCAAGAGATCCATTAGGCGATGTTAAAGATTTCCTTGGTCATGAAGAACAGAAAACAACTGAGGGATATGTTAGGTTCTCTGGAAATATGTATAGACTTTATCCTTATGATTGGTTTAAACGCACCCTCAAATGGTTCAATTTTAGACCCGGGGAAAGTGCGCTGAAATCAAAACAAGGCCCAAAAACCCCTGTTTCG
>CAYFVP010000142.1:0-7916 GCA_964346655.1 uncultured Thermoplasmatales archaeon | reverse complement strand
GTAACATAGGTAACATTTCTCTAAGGAGAGTACATGTTACCTTTTTTGGATAATTATAGATATTCATTAATGTTTTTCGACAAATCACACATATACAACTAATGTTACCGATCTCAGTTGACATTACACAATGTAAAAATTTAAAAATAGGTGTTGACTATCAGAGAACAATGACAAAGGTCTATATCTCCGACGTTGGTATGACCAAGTTTGGTAAGCGGAAAGAGTCATTACAAACCTTAATGTACGAAGCTTATGCACATGCTACAACAACCCAGGATCCAGAATTTGATGCAGTCTTTATAGGTTGTATGAACCCAGATGAATTTATAGGGGAGAGTAATTTTGCTACACTGATCGTTGACTTCCTAGGGTTATACCAAACACCTAGCGTGAGAATTGATAATGCACCCGCTTCAGGTTCAGCAGCGTTTGAACAGGCGTTTTTTTCTGTGGCATCAGGTCATTACAAAAAGGTTTTAGTGTTAGCTGGTGAGAAAATGAGCACCCTTCCAACAAAGATAGTCACTAGAATTCTCTCCAAACTTATTGACAAATATGAGAGGACTACTGGAGCAACTATGCCAGCACTGGCAGCATTGGTAACTAGACGTTATATGCACGACTATGGTTTGAGTAGGGAGGAGCTTGCTCTGGCTGCAGTAAAAAACCATCATAACGGTGCATTAAACCCATATGCACAATTCCAAAAAAAAATTACAATGGAAGAGGTTTTAAAAAGTAAGATGATCTCAGATCCTCTACGTTTATTTGATTGTGCTTCAATCAGTGATGGCGCTTGCGCAGTTATCCTGACGTCTAGTAAAACGGATGTAAAAGTTGCAGGTATCGGACATGCTACTGATTATCTTTCATTACAGTATAGAGATTCACTAACATCTTTTAATGCAACTAAAATTGCTGCTAAGCGTGCATATGAGAAAGCACACATGCAACCAAAAGACATAGATGTTGCTGAGGTTCATGACGCTTTTACAATACTTGAGATTGTGAATCCTGAGGACTTAGGATTTTTTAAACCAGGGGAGGGTGCAAAAGCTTTGGTTGATGGTAAAACAAGATTGAGTGGAGAGCTACCAATTAATCCCTCGGGTGGTTTAAAAGCAAGAGGGCATCCTGTAGGTGCTACTGGTCTTGCACAGATATGTGAAATAGTTTGGCAGTTGAGGGGAGAGGCAGGTAAGAGACAAGTTCCAGCAAAAATAGGTTTGTGTCATAATATCGGGGGATTTGTCAACAACAATATTGTCACTATATTGGGGAGTTGTTAATGCTAGCGTCTACTTGTAGTTGTGGAAAAATCGTTGTGTTGAATAGAGAATTATGTCCCAATTGTGGTAATTCAATGACTTCTTTTGAGCTTGGGAATGATGCCGTTTTATTAACACATACCACTTTATACACAGTTCCAGAAGGATTTAATGCTCCTATTCATTTGGTTCTGGTAAAACTTGGTCAAGGAACAAAACTACTTTGTAGATGTAAAAGCAAAAATGATTTAGAAATAGGTAAGAAAGGAAAAATCGTTGTTGAACAAGAAAAATATTATTTTGTTGGTAATAAAGAGTGATTTTTATTCTTCCTCGACCTGTTCCACAAGTTCTATTAAAACACCTTTCATATCTTTTGGATGAATAAAAGCTATTCTTGTGCCACCTACACCGATTCTTGCTTTTTTATCAATCAAATTTACTCCTTTTGCGCTAAGCTCTCTTAAGGATTTATCAATGTTATCAACCCTAAAAGCGATGTGATGAATTCCTTCTCCTTTTCTCAAAATGAATTTTCCTATTGGTCCATCTGGTTGTGTTGATTGCACCAGCTCAATTTTGACTCCACCTACCAAAAATGTTGCATTAATTATCTTTTGATCTTCAATTTCCCCCTTATCTTTGATTTCTAAGCAAAGAAGGTCTCTATAAATCTTCATTGCCTCTTCCAAGTCATTGACTGCTATACCAATGTGATCAATTTCTAGAATCATATCATCACATCACCTTAAGCTTTTACACTTTATAACCTCTGTACTGGTCTATATTCTCCAAACACATCCCTTAATACATCACATATCTCACCCAATGTTGCATAACTCTTTACTGCATTTAGAATCACTGGCATGAGATTCTCTCCATTCCCTGCAACCCTTTTTATCTCAGCCAGGTCTCTTTTAACCTCTTTACCATTTCTCTCTTTTCTTAACTGTACCAACCTTCTTTTTTGTTTATCCTCGACTTCTGGATTTACCTTCAAGAGCTCAATGCTCGCTTTATCACTGTCGGAGTACTTGTTTATTCCAACCACGATTTTTTTGCCCATGTCCACGGCTTTCTGATACCTATAAGCACTTTCAGCGATTTCGTTTTGAACGTAACCTCTCTCGATAGCTGTCAAAATTCCACCCATGTCATCTATTTTTTTAATGTATTTTAAGGCTGCATCCTCGATCTGATTTGTTAGTGATTCTATAAAATAAGAACCTGCTAGTGGATCTATTGTATTTGTTACTCCACTTTCGTGAGCAATTATCTGTTGTGTTCTTAACGCAATTCTCACTGCTTTCTCTGTTGGTAATGCATATGCTTCGTCCATAGAATTTGTATGAAGAGATTGAGTGCCACCAAGAACAGCAGCAAGGGCTTGGATTGTTACCCTTACTATATTGTTTTCAGGTTGTTGTGCTGTTAGTGAACATCCCGCTGTTTGGGTATGAAATCTTAGTTTCATACTTTTTGGAGATTTAGCATGAAAACGTTCTTTCATGATCCTTGCCCATAACCGGCGGGCGGCTCGAAACTTAGCTATTTCTTCAAACAAATCATTATGTGATCCAAAAAAGAATGCCAACCTAGGTGCAAATTTATCAGGTTCTAATCCGCTATTAATTGCAGCTTCTACATAAGCTATCGCATTAGCAAGAGTAAATGCAACCTCTTGTATTGCAGTCGAACCAGCTTCCCTAATATGATATCCACTAACGTTTATAGTATTCCACTTGGGCATGTTACTTGAACAGTATTCGAATATATCGGTTATCAATCGCATCGATTCTCTTGGGGGATATATGTATGTTCCCCTTGCTATGTATTCCTTTAGGATATCATTTTGAATCGTACCCTCCAATTCTCTTTGGTTGACTCCTTGTTTTTCTGCCACGGCAATATACATTGCAAGCAAGATCATTGCTGTAGAGTTTATAGTCATAGATGTACTTACCTTGTTAAGTGGTATACCATCAAAAAGGACCTCCATATCTTTAAGTGATGAAATTACCACCCCACATTTGCCTACCTCACCACGACACATCTTATGATCGGAATCATATCCCATCTGTGTTGGTAAATCAAATGCTACACTCAACCCGGTTTGTCCTTGGTCAAGCAAGTATTTGTATCTTTTGTTAGAGTCCTCAGCAGTACCGAAACCAGCATACTGTCTCATCGTCCAGAATCGACCGCGATACATTGTTGGCTGCACACCTCTTGTATACGGCCACTCTCCTGGGAAACCAATGTCCTTAAGATAATCTATCGTAGCCGAATCCTCGGGTGTATATAATCTATCAATGTTCATATCAGAGATTGTAGTAAAGTCGGTTTTTCGCTCTGGGTGACTATTTAATACCTTTTTTAACGTATTTTTTTCCCACTGTTTTTTCTCTTTTTTAAGATCGTCTAACATGAGATCACCATCACGCATTTACTTGAATAATGCCATATGCTAAAGTACGTAAAAGTCCTATACCAAATGCTGTATTATTGACAGAGGCTATCATAAGTTTTTCCATGTTTCTCATTTTTATTTCACATTTATGGAATGGCTTAGTTAGATCTCTTAGAAATTGTGATTTATCCTCTGCAGTATGTATTTCCTTAATATCTCTACCACCACAAAATACTATCCCTGCGTCATTGATTACAACTATTCTGATCTCTTTGTTTCTGTTGATTTTATGAAAAAACCTATAGAGCTCCTCTCCAAGCTTCCTGCCAAACAAATTAAGTTGTTCAGGTCTATTTGGTATAATATAAATAACGTCTTCATCGATGTCAGTTGTTATAGTTTCATAGTTCATAACTACCAACTTATGAGAACAAAGGTTCCAATATAAATCTTAGGGATGAGTTAGAAAATAATTATACATTTTTTTGTATCAATGTCGACAATTTTGAAATAGTATCAACTTAAAAGTTTGTAAAAAAAAAGATTTTCCTACCTTTAATATATCTAAAGATTCTACATTTTTAAAAACATAAAAAAAATTTAAATGTTAGAATGCAGAGAAAATCTGAACAATTTTCATTTATTTTTATCAATTTTAGAATAATTATTTAGATAATTTTAAATATTTAAAATTATATATTTGTTTTATAATTTATTGATGATAAAAGAGAGGTTTATCCATGGACACAATATTGAAAGTACTAATCGGTTTTATTTTTGCCATTACTCTGCACGAATTGACACATTTGTTTGTAATATTTTATTATAAAATACCAATCAAATCAATGGTACTTACAAAATGGACTGCTTTTGGTTTTCTTGTTGAAAATGAAAAATATGTTAATAATAAAAAAATACTATTTTTATTGCATTTCTCACCTCTGATTTGGTGTTTATTTATTTTTATCAACCCTAGTGATCCTGGCATTTTAATGTTCCCGCTAGTAAATATATTTGGGGGAATTGGTGATATGTATTATTTCTTTAGGATTATTATATTATCACCTGAAAAAAGAGTTGCATGGACTAATCAAAGTGATGAAAAAATTCTTAAATCAATTATTTGGAAAAAAGAATTCAGTCGACACTAAGTGATATATTAATATACCAACCATATTTTAGAGAGGATATTGATTTATTATTTAAAATTTCATTTCTAATTCTTATAAAAATAATAACTAAACTTGCACTTATTAATAAATATTTATTAATTTTTTTTAAATATTATTTATTATTTTTTTAATATTTATAAAAAAAGAGAAGAAATAGGAAAAATGTTAAATCTTTTTTTTGGTAGGTTTTATTGCTTCTACTGTTTTTATATTAAGACATCCTACCCCTTGGCTTGATGAAATTATTATTATATTTGCATCATGGTCGATACCAATAATTAAACCAAAAATAATATGAGTTTTTGTATCACCGGGTTCCTTGGTAATAATTTTGCAGTATTTGTCTATCATTCTATCCAAACATCTTTCTTCCATTTTCTTTCCTTCTAAAATTCGCCCAGCCAGAGAAAATGGTAGATACCAAATATCCCCATCGTCTCTATCCAGGCATGCTATTTTTTGACACTGGCAATATATAAATTTATTGTGTTAAAATGTCAAAATGATAATGATGTCCTATTAAAAACAAAAATAGAAATTATTGAATTTTGCATTTTTTAAGGAGAGTAAGAATAAAATATAGAACAGATTAATTAAAAATAAAAGATTTGAAGATTGAATGATCATTGTTTTATTTTCTTTTTTAATGTACCCAAGTGGAGAATAATAAAAGTAATAATCGCTGCAATTATTGGTAATATATAAATTCCGAAGCCGACCATTAAACCAATAGCAGCAACTACCCATAAGCTGGCTGCTGTTGTTATTCCTCTTACATCTCCTTTACTAGCAATAATACTACCTGCTCCAATGAAGCTGATACCAGTTACAATGCCTGCTGCTATCCTAGTTGAATCAAACGAACCTAACGTTCCATTTTCAAGAAGATAAAATGATGATACAGTAAAAAGACAAGCACCCATACATACAAAAATATGAGTTCTTAGTCCAGCAGGTTTATGTGTAATTTCACGTTCATAACCAATTAAAGCCCCTAAACCAACAGATATTATGATTCTAGCCACCATCTCTAAATCTGTCCAACTAAATGAGATTTCCATGTGCATCCACCCTTTTAATAATATAATGATAACTATTTAAAAAATTCGCTTCTGCAAAAAAACATCGCTAACATACAGCTCATATGGAAATTTTTTTAGATAAAATAAAATTATTACAAACTTCCATTATTTTAGGGAAAAACATAAATAAACATTTCACAATTCAAGCGGCGATATACAGAAGGAGCAAAAACAGTGGAAGTTGAAATTAACTTAGATAAATACAAAACCTTAAGATACAGCTTCTTCAAATGGAGATATGAACTAAATTTTGTTTATAAAATATCTCTAGCTCTTTTCTTTGCTTGTTTTACAGGACTCTTAGCGCAAATTAGATTTTATCTTCCTGGAACTCCTGTACCCGTTACCGGACAAGTATTTGGTGTTTTTTTAGCTGGAATCTTACTTGGCACCTGGGGAGGCGTTAGTCAATTAATCTACTTTGGTATCGGAGTTGCTGGTATTCCCTGGTTTGCAGGTTACAATAGTGGATTTGCTTATATTACAGGCCCTACTGGAGGGTATATAATAGGTTTTATTATGGCTGCCTTTTTTATTGGATACATTATCGACAGATATATTCGGTTTAGAAAATTATATCCCATGATTGCATTAATGCTATTCTCAACGTTTGTTTTAATATATATACCTGGCTTAATCCAATTTTATATATGGAGTGGTACCTCACTTGGTTTAGGGGAATTATTTATAATGTGTGTTTTTCCTTTTATTGCTGCAGATTTTATAAAAGCGGTTATAGCTGCTTTAATAGCAACAAGTATCATACCAAAAAGGGCTTATGGTCGAGAAGTTGATTTTCAATGATATCTCGATCTGATATTGCCTATACCAATGAAGTTATTCAAGGACTAAATACTGAGATAATTGGGAAAAATATTTATCATTTTAAGACCTTAGATTCTACAAATTTATATTCAAAAAAATTTATAAAAAAAGGGATTCAAGAAGGGGCAGTTGTAATTGCTGATACCCAAACATGTGGACGAGGTAGAAAAAAAAGAAGTTGGTCCTCACCACTAGGTGGATTATGGTTTTCTGTTATTTTATATCCAAATATTCATCCAAAACAAGGAATGTTTTTAACAATGATAGCCTCAGTTTCTGTTGCACAAGCGATAAAAAAATGTATTGGTATAAATCCTACAATAAAATGGCCAAATGATATAATAATTAAAGAAAAAAAATTATGCGGGATTCTTACTGAACTTGAATCTGAAAAAGATAAAATAAAAAATGCAATCGTCGGTATTGGTATAAACGTTAATAATAAAATAGATCGTGATTTAAAAGATGTTGCTATTTCACTTAAACAAGTAAAAGGAATTGATATTTCCCTTATTAATCTCTTAAGTAAAATATTGAAAAAATTCGATTATTATTATCAACAATTTTTAACAAAAAAATATGATAATATTCGTAAAACATGGTTTTCCTTTTCTGAAATTATCGGTAAAAAGGTTGAAGTGTATGATAATAATAAAATTATTAATGGAATAGTATCTGATGTTGATGAAAATGGTTGTTTAATATTAGATACCCCTAAAGGAAAAGTGCAAATATTTAGCGGGGATGTTAAATATTTATGATATTTTTTTTAAAAAGCTTTTGATTTCTTTTTTTATTATTACAGATTTTTATAAAATAATATCTAAGAGATATTTTTATAAACTTTGAAGTGTTATTAATTATTAACTCTTAACTATGGGGGCAAGATATGAAGAACGTATTATCAAAAAAAATGACGATTTTTTATATAATACTTATCTTGACCTTTAGTTTTTTTATTTCAACTAGTAATGCATCATTAAAAGAAACTAACCTTACTTTTGTTGTAGTAAATGTAGATCAAGATGGAGATCAAATTGAAATCACCTATGAAATAAACAATTTTAATATACAACCTGTAAATATTCATGGTGTTGAATATTCAATAATTACCATAGGCGAAGAATCAAATCTACTTTTTGCAGGAAAACCTGAT
>CAYFVP010000141.1:0-73354 GCA_964346655.1 uncultured Thermoplasmatales archaeon | reverse complement strand
AAAATATCCCAAAATTTTTCTATATTTCTATCTATATCTATCTCGGGCATCCCATTCACCTTCTGTCCATACTCTGATAGACAGAAAAAAGATGGGATGTCTTTCTAAATTATTTTTTTACGGGTTTTGGAAAAAATCTGTGGGTTTTAAATAATAGAAACCGAAATCTTTAATCCCCATATTTTTCAAGTTTATTAATCAGCTCTTTTCGCCGAGAGTTGTTACCAAAAGAATTTTTTAATTCCTGAAGAGTACAATCATGAAGGCCTGAAGGCAGATAATTCGCGAATAATTGTGGAATGGGCATTATTAAATCATTACTCCAGCAATGTAATCTTTCAATAATACATATATTTGTTGTGATTTACCTATTCCTCCTTTTCAGCCATAATATTTAATGATTTATTAAGATCATTAAATGGATATTTTTCAGTAAGATTTATTATAATCTGAAAAATTTCTTTTAATTCTTCAATCGTATAATTGTATCTGGATTCTTCTATACTAAATGATTTTGTTTTGTCGAACTTATTTTTTCCCTTTCCTTGCTTTTTGATGGTTATTTCGCCCCATCGTTTCGTAGCAACTCTCATAAATTATACCTCTGGTTATACCATTAATATAACTTATAATTTTAAAAAGTTTTCTATTCTATAGAGAATTGTGAGCTAATAAAGAAATCAACGGGCACATTAAATGTAAAAATTCTTGGGCAGAAACTATTTACTATATATCCAATACTTTCCTACTTTTCCCAAATGAACCCAACAAACTATATCAATGTAAAAATATATGATTAATAAAAGGATGTGAAAAATGTATTTGGGAAAACAAACAGTTCTAAAAATTGATCCTCTCTCATGTCCTGCAGGTACTGTACCAGAGTATGTATACTATCTGTGGGGAGTATATGAAAAATTCCATTGTAAATCATACTTGGAGTAAAACGACTCGAAATTTAACAAATCTATTAAAAAGGAAATTTTTATTTAATAGATATTTTTATATCAATAATGAGTAACCCATGAATAATCGACCTAAAATAGTTTACATTTTAATTCTGTTATGGCTTGCACTTAGTACAATTTTTATACTTTGGGCTGTATATTCTTATAACTTTGTTATTAAGATTCCTCAATGGGAAGAGTTAAGATCTCTAATACCTCCTCTGCATTTTGGTTATCTTCTTGCAACAATAGTATGGTTTATATTTTCTTCACTATTCATTTTATTTGCCTATGGTACACTTAGAGGAGATTCATGGGCTTGGACAACAGGAGTAATAATTTCAACAGTATTTATTGCAATTTTTGCATTTATGCTTGCAGCATTAATGATAAATGCAATATTGTTTTTTGATATATTCTCTGTTTCTGGACTTGTAACAGTAGTTCTATCATTTTTAACAAATTTAGGAATTGTATATATTTTAACAAGACCCGCAGTAAAGGTTTATTTCAATAAAACTCCCACTTAAAATGAAGTTTTCGACCAAAAGGCAATTACCTGTAAATGCATGATTTTAATTCGAAAGTTTATGTTTACTATATAATGTAATAGACCTTTTGCATAATTGTTGACCTGTTGCAACTGTCAACTTCTGACCTCCCCCAAACTTGCTGTTTGTTAATGATTGATTATAATGAAATTCACAAGTCCACCAACAATAGAAACCATTGTATCGTATCGTTTGAGTCTTTTCCTATATTCTTGTCCCATGATGCTGAACTTCTTCATTCTTCCTATTGTATGTTCTACTATAACTCTTTCTTTGCTCAACTTCTTGTCATATCTCTTGTTTTTTTGCTGAGTCCCTGCTTCTTTTTCTTTTTAACAGGGATTTTTACCTCGAAGAGGTGTTTTGTTCCATATAAAAATTATAATATATGGTAAATCTTTATCTATTATAGATGAATACTGATGATAGAAATATACAGCCTGAAGGTTGGGATAGTTATTATTCTAAACATAAAAGGGTAATAAATACATTAAATTTGATTGATAATTTAGTCCATCTTTGGTTTGAGTCTAGCAAAATTTTCTCAAAACATATAAAAACAACTCAAAAACTTAAATTTATTGAGCTTGGATGTGGTGGAGGAAATTTTTTACCTTATTTTAATAAAAAATATGATAAATTTGAGATATTTGGAGTAGATACATCACCAGTAGGATGTAAAATAACCTTAAAAAGGCTCGATGATAGTGTACCTCCTTCAAACATTATGTGTGAAGATATTCTTAAAAAAGATTTTCAAATTAAATATGACATTTCATTTAGTTTTGGATTAATTGAACATTTTGATGATCCGAGTGTTCCTTTGAAGAAACATGTAGAGATATTAAAAAAAGATGGAATTATGTTATTAGCAATTCCAAATCTAACAGGGTTACAGGGAAAAATCTTTAAATCAAAAATATGGTTTTCAAAAGAAAAGTGGAAAAAGATACCAAGAGACTGGATATTTGGCATGAGAGATATTTCAATTAAAACCTTGGAAAAATGGTGTAAATCTGCTGGATTGAAGAATATAAATATACTTCCAGAAGGTGGATTCTTGCCCACATTCCTAATTGATTCAGTAATATTCAAGAAAAAATCAAAGATGAGACGTATGCAGATAATTAACAGATATGGTCTCTTACCCTTCTTATTTCTATTAAATATTCCATTTTTATTTCGAATAAACTCTTTTATGTTTTCTCCATATATTCTTGCAGTTGGAAAAAAACAATAATTAGTTCCTATTCAACACCTTTTTATACAATCAGATTACATCAGAACATAATGACAAAACACCTTACCGATGAAATCATCCAGAAAATCAGAAAAGAAATCCAAAATGGAAAATCCAAATACCGAACAGCAGCAGAATATGATATACATCCAAACACCGTTTATAAAATAACTCAAGATCTCCCAGGAGGACAGTTTGGATGGCCAGGGATACGAGGAAAAACCCTTAAACTTCTACAGGAACTAATGCAACACGGTTACATTCTTTCCAACAAATTACATGCTGGAAGCAAATACCACATATTGAAAAAATATTTTTCGAACATCAATAAAATAAACATGTATAACAAAACAATCCTGTTCTTAGATGATAAGGCACCTGTAGCAGCAAGAGCATTCCTAAGTGATATGAATAAAAAGATAATGAGCTTCCAGGAACTTAAACAAGTGACAAGGACATTTGGTATTGAACTCTCTAGCAAAGAAAAACATAAGTATGTTGTTAAACCTCGTAAACGTGTATTGCCTGTTATCCGTAGAAAAGATGGAGGTTTCTTATCAAGTTATCATCAAAATCAGAAGAATTTGGATGATTTTATAGATGAAACTGGTTTCTTTGGCAAAAATAGACTTAAAAAATCTTATAAAAATGGCTTTTCTGAGAATGATGTTCTCCTTAAAAATGATGATTCTTTGGCATTTTTTTACATTCGGAAGTACTGAGTAAAATATCTGTAAAAATTAATCCTCTAAAAATACAGCAGCGGCAATTGTAGTAGTCCACAAACCATCCTTATTTCCACGAGCAGTTTGGACAATACTTTGGGTTCTTACAAACCTTCCACTCATCTTATACTCTTGTTTACGTTCATCCCATGCTTTATCTAAATCAAAATCTAAACCAAGAGTTGTTGCAAGCATAGTTGCCGCCAAATCTTCTGCATAATCTCCGGCTTTTCGGGCAGTTTCCCCATAACTATGGTGCTCTGAAATATAACCATAAGAGTTTTCTTCTTTAGGAATTGCTATACCAATTGCAGAACCAATAAGTCTGTTTGGTTCATTTGTTTTATTTCTTGAAATTACAACATAAGTTAATTCTCCAGGTTTTACTTTTTTGACACCTTTTTCACGTGTAATTATTTTACATCTAGGTGGAACAATACTGGAAACACTTACAATATTACATTTTTCAATACCTGCATTTCTAAGAGCTAACTCAAAAGATTGTAATTCTTGTTTATGCTTACCAGCTCCTTTGGTAAAAAAGATTCTTTTAGGGACCATAGGATTTTCTGGAAATGGATTTTATCTTATAAATATAACTGAAGATTATTTTTCGTTATCAGACTCTTCACTGTCAATTTCTTCTTGATCTTTATTTGCTTCTGATTGCATCTTTAAAAGATCTCGCATCTGTTTTTGAATATCAACTTGCTCTTTTTGAAAAGAAACTTGTTCCTGTTGATATTGGGTTATAACGCTTCCTTGCACCATTTCCTCTACAAGTTTTTTTACCTTCTTATAGGGATGAACTCCATGCAGTTCAAAGTATGTCTGAGTTCTAGGGGTTTGAACTTCTTTGCCTCCTCCAAAAAATCCAAAAATTTTTGCTTTTTTTTCTCCTACCTGTAAACCACCGCCAGCAAAAGATTTATCGCTTCCAAGCCCAAAACCAGATTGGCTTATTGGAATTATTGTCCCAAAACCAAATATTTGACCTAAAACCCCCTGTTTTGCGTTAATATCAGAAATTTTATCATATCGAAGTGTTCTTTCCTCCTTTGTAACTATGCCTCCTTTGAATTTGATTCGCTGATTTGAAATAATATACTTATGGGACCGGCGGTAAACTTCAACCATTAAAAAACCAACAATTGATATAATGATTGTATAAAAAGGAACAAAAAGCCCAATTGCATCTTGTATACCTTGCCAAAAAATGATTCCTAATCCGCTTACAAATATTAAGGCATATAGAAAAAATATACTCCATCTTATAGTTATAAGAGATGCAATTACACCTGCTAAAAGTAGGCCTATACCCCAGAAAAAAAGTGAAAGCCATAAATTATCTGAAAAAGTAATATTCCATTCTGAAAAATTAAAAAACCATCCAGTGAGTACTCCCCAAATAACCAAAAAAATACTTAATGATTGATATTTCATAAATGAGAGTGGATGTGGGGAAAGAACCATTTCTTTTTTTTCTTCTTTTAATAGATCGTCATCCTTCATCGGTTTCGCCTTTGTCCTTCTTTTTTAACTTTTTTATATTTCGTTTGGTTTTAAATCTATTGGTTTTAGACCTTAATAGTAGATATGTTACAATTACTGTTAAAAATATCATAATAATTATTGATATAAAATTAACATAATTTATTGGTAAGAAATAAAATAGCACCCTCATAAATATATAAGAAATTGGAATTGTTATAAATGGAATTATTCTAAAGCCTCCTGGAATTTCATCGGTTGTTTTAATTAAAAGTAAAATTGAATTAGCAATTATCAGTGAAACAATCGAGATTATTGAAACCCAACCAAAAAATGAAAACAATGCTATATACCAATTCTGATTTAAAAAAAATGATAAATAGAAGAATAAATATGCAATCAAAAACAAAATAATAACATATAACGGTTTATGTCTTATTAGATTCCAGATATTTTTTAAATCATACAGCATATCAATTTTTTCAGGTTTTTCTTGACCTATGTAACTAGGTCGCATCCCAATTCCCAAAAATATCATGAAAAACAAAAAGCCAAAATGTGCAGGATGTAATAAATCTAAATTAAACAGAAATCCAAAGAATTGTGTTGAAAAAGAATGAAGACTTGCAGCAAAGGTACTAAACTGACCTGCAAAGGTGTATTTTAGATTCATTAGTTCAGTAGGTGTTATAATAACAAATGCATCACTTAACATAAAAAACAATGCAATTAATAGTAAAAAAGCAGGGATAAAAAAAGGTCCAACAAATAAAAAAGCATTTGATATCCATTCATGAACTCCCTTTTTCTCTTTTTTAGGTGCAACTTTTCCATAATTTACACTAATATAAAAATCAGATATACCACTTTTTGTAACAGTGTATCCTAATGCATGATTAATATTTTGGAAAAGTATTCCTAAAAAATTTGTAAATCTACAAAAAGGTTCATGTCTTGGCCTGATTTTTTCTAAAAGAAATTTTTCACTTTCAATAAAAATTAGCTGGATAAACCAAAAAAGAATTAAACCTAGAATAGGTGCTAAAGGGGCAAATATAATAATATCAATAGGTGCGCCTTCCATCTCTCTCCAATCTAGGATAGATGTCTGTTATTTAAAATCTTGTCTTAAATAACAATTAAGTTTATTTCATCCCCATTAAAATCATAAGCTTTCCAAGAGTTAGTATTAAAAGGATTTGCAACAATTATATGAATTTTACCTGTTTTTCTAAAAAATTGTATGTCTGCATCAGATGGATAGTTTGAATAACTTGGATGACTATGAATAGTTCCAACTATCGAATAATCTATAGGGAGCATATGAAGTCTAAAAATAGCATGGGCATCACCTGATATTGTTCCAGGTATCATTACAAGTTCAACTATTGTATCTTTTTTTTCTTTGTCAATTCTTAAAAGTCCACCAAACTCATTTGGGAAACTTGATTTTGCACATTCCAATATAAGATTCAAACACCTCTTTGTTATCTTCCATTCTATTGGTGTTGAGTGCTTTTTTTCTTTTTTAAAAATACCCATGTATTTAACGCACCAATTTAAGTCTAAACATCTGATAAAAAGATTCACCAAAGCGAACAAAACGCGCTTTTTTCTCAGAACCAGTAATTTCAATTATACTATCTGGAGTAACATATGTAGGAGATTCCCCATCAATAACGATCTTTGATTCCTTACTTTTATGAAGTAATTTTATTCCCACTCTTTTTTTAAGTGGGACTACCCACGGGCGGGCAGAAAGTTTAAAAGGAGCAATAGGGGCAATAACCATTGCGTTTACTAATGGATCAAGTATTGGTCCTCCTACACTAAGTGCATAACTAGTAGAACCAGTTGGAGTTGCAATAATTACACCATCAGCACCATAGGTTTCAATTAATTCGTTTTCAACAAGAATTTGTAAGTATATTATTTTAGCAATACGAGATGTTTGAACAGTTACCTCATTTGCTGCATCAGGAAGTCTTTTTCCATCAACAAATACTTTTAGTTTAGCCCTTTCTTCAATATTATATTTTCCATCTATTACTTTTTTTAAACCATTTATTGCATATTTTGATTCAACCTCTGTTAAAAAACCCATACCGCCAGAGTTAATAGCAAAAATAGGTTTTTCAACTTCAGTTAAGGTCCTTAGTATTGTTCCATCGCCGCCAACTGTTATAACAATATCTGCTCTTTTGTTGATTTCATTAAAAGAATATCCCCTTTTTTTTAGTTCTTTTGCAGAATTATCTTCAGTAAATATTTCCCCTTTATCCTTTAAAAAATCATAAATATCTCCAGCGACAGCACAAACTTTTTTAACATGATAATTACAGACCAGGCCCCATTTCATATTATCTTCTCCCTATGCTTCTTTTGCAACCTTCATTAAAGGTCTTAATTTCATAAGCAAGGTTGGATGTTTTAATACTAAAGCCTTGATAAGAGAATAAGTACTAATTTCTTCAAATTTGAAATCTTTAAGTGAGTCAGCAAGCATGTTAAGTGTTTTATCTTCAAACCCGAGTAAGATTTCTTTAACCATATAATTTCTTTTAATTTTTTTTCCAAAAGCTTCTTTCCATTTAGTTTCGTAACTGGATAAAAAGTCTTTACTAAAATCTTGGCAATCAACTGCCCTTCCAATAGTTAAGCCTGCAATTTTTCCTGCTTCTAAACAATGTGTAAGTCCCCCTCCAGTTATTGGATCAACTTGTCTAGCGGCATCTCCTATTAAAATAAGATTATCTCTAACGGTCTCTATTGGATTTGCAACTGGTACAGCTCCAGCAAGAAAACGAATGGGTTGTCCACTTTGAAATCTTGAATTTTTTGAAATAAAATTATCTAAAAGTTTTTTTGCCATACCTGCCTCACTTAGACTTCCAAGAATTCCTATTCCAACATTTGCAGTATCTTTTCCCTTTGGAAAAACCCATATATAACCACCAGGAGCAATCTCTTTTCCTAGATAAAAATCACAAAATGCATCCTTACAATCCACATTTGTAAAAGTGTATTGACAGCAAGTTTCTAAGTCTCTTAATTTTAAGGTAGTATTTATTCCTGCCCATTTACCAACGTTAGATTCCACTCCATCAGCACCAACAACAACATCTGATTCAATTTCAAGTTCGCTATCAAATTGTTTTGCTTTTATACCTTTTATTTTATCATTTTTCTTAATAAGTCCAGTCGCGTTTGTATTCATCATTATTTTTGCACCTGCCTTTACTGCTTGACGTGCCAATTCCTGGTCAAAAATATCTCGATATAAAACATAACCTGTTTCATTTCCAGCCATATCTGCAGAAAGAGTAACGCAAGTACCATCAGGAGAGTATATTCGAGCTCCTTCCATTGTATATGCAATCCATCTTTTACCCTCAAGCATACCCCATTCATCAATTTTTCTACTAATTCCTTCACCACAAAGAACAGGGACACCAACCTCTGGTCTACGATCAATTATTAGAACTTTTGCTCCATTATCCGCTGCAAATCGAGCAGTTACTGTTCCAGCCGGACCTGAACCAACGACAACAACATCATATTTCATTTAGGTATCACCTCCCCAGAAATAGCTCCAATAGGACATACTCTAATACAAATCGCACAGCTAATACATTTTTCGTCAATAACAAAGGCTTTTCCACCACACATCGAAAGTGCATCTTGTGGACAGACAGAAATACATCCTCCACATGCGAGACATTTTTTTATATCAACATTTGCCTTAGGCTTTCCCATATGATTCACCTCTCGTAATTCCAGATGCAATTAGATGAGCAACACGTATAGGCTCAGGTATAACACCTCGTATAGTAGATAACTTTATTATTTCTTTTGCTTCTTCAATATTAATTCCAGAACATTTTACATAAATTGGATTGTGTTTTGTTTTTATTTTGTAGATTTTTCCATTTTTCATAAGATCAAAACGTTTTTTCCAATCTGTAAAATTTTTTTGTAATGCTTTTTTAATTTTTGTAAAATCAGGTTCATCTCTGGTAATAGTAATAACAGGTAAATTTGTATCATTGTATATTTTTTCAATATCCACTACATTAAATCCGCCAAGCGCAATTCCATCTAAAAGCATTGCTTTTAATTGCTTTCGATGTCTGGATTTTTCTATTATATCTTTACATACAAAAGTTGCATCATCACCATCAATTGATATTTGTCTTTTAAGAACGCATTCTAAATATTGCCCGCCCCTCATTACAACACCAATAACAATACCATATTTATCAGTAAATGTGAATGGTGAATCATCAATTCCCAGAAGTCTAATTTGTTGTTTCATTTTAAAAAATAAAACTTTTATGTATACTAATAATGTTTCGAAAAAACATTATTTTTTCGATATATTTAACAATATAATTTTGTTGTTTTTGTAAATTGGAGGCAATTTATTATGGATTGGAATAGATATTTAATAATGATTTTATTAGTTAGTCTATTATTGTTTACATCAAAAACTGTTTCTGCTGAGGTAGATCCAACAGGAGATTTATGGCATTGGAAAGCAATTGATGGGACATTTTCATGGGAACAATATACTGGTTCAAATGCTGATATAGATATAACAAATATTGATTACTCAATATCAGGAAACAATGCAACCTTAACAATGACAGTTGCTGGAACAATAAAACCAGATGAACTCTATTATTATTACATTCACCTAATAGTAGATGATGGAAATTATATTGCAACATATACTAGTGGAACTGGTTTGATAATAGGATCAGGTGGACTTTCAGGTTATTATTCCATGCTAGATAATCCTGTAAGTGATAATACCTTTACTGTTACCTTTACACTCAGCAATCCAACAGCTACATATAATGTCAGAGGATATGCTCAGCAATTAAATTCTATCGGGAATGAATCAAATGTTGAATGGTGGGGAGATTGGGCTCCAAACAGCTATTTCTATGAATACTCTGGATATGAAGAACCTGACGAGGAAGAACCATATGAAGAAGAACCTGATGAAACAAAAAATGAAGGAGAAGGTGAAGGCGGTGATGGAACAAGTACACCTGGTTTTGAAATATTTGTATTAATTATTGGAATTACAATACTAGTTTTTATATATAGAAAAAAGAAATAACTCAAAAACTCTTCTTCTTTTTTTAAAGTGCTGGTAAATCTCCTGTAACCTGATCTATAATATTATTTGGAGCAGGGCCAATTCCAAGAACTGTAATTGTTCCTGTTGGAATTTCAGTAAGACCAGCATCAGTAATAATATGAGCTGATATGTTTAACTCTTCAGCTTTTTTTTTTAAAAGAAAAAAATCGTTTTCGCTATCAACTCTAACAACAGCTTTTTTGGCACCTTCATTTTGCCATTTATTGTACCAATTAGAATTTATCTTCTTTGTATCAAGTGCACAAGCAACAGCTGCATGTGCAACCTGAGCTGCAAGTTTACCTGGTGTAAGTTTTAAATCAGACCTTGTAACAATAACCATTTTATATTGAAATTCAATTATTTTTTTATTCACAATAATCAATTTCCTTAAAAGAGTCTTGTTGCCATTTTTCACCCATTTTTTCTGCCTTATCTTGTTCAATTAAACCTTTTACAAGTAAGATTTTTTCTTTAATTTCAATGTGTTTAAGAGGTACACCCAGATATTTTTTACCTGCCTTAATAATTAGAATATCATCTTTAAGTGCCACACTTTCTCCAATTTTTCTATCGGCTCCATCAAAAACAAATTTACAAATAAGGCAATTTTTAAACTCTTCCAGCTCCTTTGATTCTTCTTTTTCCTTTTTTTTATTTTTGGAAAAAAAGAAAATTATTCCTTTTTGTTGAAGTAATTTAATTATTAAAATATTGAAAAACATTTACCAGTTCTCAGCCTCAGTATATGCGATTCTGTTATAAATCTTGTGAAATATACCTTTTTATTCGTATGGAAAAGTATGACGTTGGAATTGTAGGCGGAGGACCAATTGGCGGATATATTGCAGGAAAAATTGCTGAGAAAAAATTTAAGGTAGCAATTTTTGAAAAAAATAAAGAAATTGGAAAATCTCTGAATTGTGCAGGTCTTGTTACACCAAGGATTTTTGATTTTTTAAATATTAAAAAAGAAAAAATAATTCAAAATCAAATGATAGGGGCAAATATTCATTCTCCTTCTGATAATATTCTCACAATTGGTGAGGATAAAGTTCATGCACTTGTGATTGATAGATGTATTTTTGATAAAGAAATTATTAATAAATCAAAAGATAACGGAGCTGATCTTTTTGTTAATAATAATGTTTTATCTGTTCAAAAAACTGCTAATGATATTGAATTAAAAACCTCTCAAGAAAAAGATTTCAAATGTAAACTTTTAATTGGTGCTGATGGTCCATTTTCTAAGATAAGAGATAGATTTGCATTCCCTGAGCCTTTAGAATTTTTAAGAGGAATTGGTGCTGAAATAATAAATACAGAGCTTGATTCGAATTTTGTAGAAATTTTTGTTGGAAATAACATTGCGCCAGGATTTTTTGCCTGGATAATTCCAACAAATAAGGCAGGAACTGAAGCACGAATTGGTTTATGTGTAAGTGGGGATGAAACATATTCACCGAAATATTATTTTAAAAAATTTTTAAAACAAAAAAACACGTTAAAATTCCTTGATAATTCAAAGATAATTAAACATATAGGAGGAATTATACCCTTAGGTGCTTTGAAAAAAACATTCCAATCAAACATTATGATAGTAGGAGATGCTGCCGCACAGGTTAAACCAACTTCAGGTGGTGGGATATATACTGGATTGTTATGTGCAAGACATTGTGCAAATATTGCAATAGATTCTTTAGAAAAAAAGGATTTTTCAAGTAATATGTTAAAAAAATACCATAAACTTTGGACCTCAGAAATTGGACATGAACTTAATTGGGGTTTCAAACTCAGAAGGATATTTAAAAATTTAACAGACAAACAATTAGATAAATATATTGTTAAATTTAATAATCCAGAAATTGTAAAAATTATTTCAAAATATGGAGATATTGACTATCCTTCCAAGCTTATAAAACCTCTGATTAAAAAAGCTCCAACGCTTTTACGTATTCTCCCAAGTATAATAAAAGATAAATAAATTTTATTTTCTGCCTGGAGGTGGTGGAATATAATACTCCTCATCTTCATAACCACTACCTTCTTCACCTTCTTCAATATGTCTTCCAAACTTTTTTGCCTTTCTTTTATGTCTAATAAGGAAAATAATTATAATCAATATTATTGTAATTAGAAAACTTATAATACACGGTGTAAAAACACCTATTATAAAAAACGCAGAAGGAATCATTTTATAAGATATGGTATTTGTGAGATTTGCTTCATCAGAAGTAAATGAAATAAATATATACTGTCTACCATCACTTGTCTTTTCTACTTCAGATTTATCCAGAGGATCCTTAACATTTAGAGAAATACCATGCGGAAATATTACTTTGTATGTTACATCATGATTTGGTATACCTGTGAAATTAAAATATTGATATGGAATTTCAAATTTTGGTGGTAAAAATGATAATTGGAAGGGGATTGGATATGTACTTTTAGCAGCAGATGAAACTACAATTGAATCCCCAGAATCCATTTCTAATATATTTCCGTTCCAGACAAGTGAATCTTCAAAAGCACCTTTTAATATAGATCCACTAACTTCTAAGTTTGGTAAAATATGTCTTAAAATGCTTTCAAAATGTTTTTTTTCATTTTTAAGAAATTCATCAACACTATTTTGGCTAAAAACATTTTCTTCTATTAACAATCTTATTGCATCTGAGTTTAAATAATCAATTTTTATTTTTTCAGGTAAACTAAATTCATTGGGAATTTTTGTTATATTGTAATTTCTTATTTCTTTGAAATTTATTCCAAAGGTTAGTTCTGTATTACCAGTAAAAAAGCCTAGTAAATTCAAATCTGTATTTGAAATTTCAATAGTAATAATTGTTTCTTTATTTTCTCTATCATATCTTTTAGATATATCTGATTCAAACTCTCCAAAAGTTGTTGTACTTTCATTCCATACAAATATGTTTTTTCCAGCTAAATATAAATGATCAGGAAGATAAAAGCTAACATTGTAATCATAACCAATATTTTTTAGATTATCACCAAAATTGATATCATCTTTTGTTATGTTTACTTTGGCATCGGTATTAATTAAACCAAATAAAGCTCTACTGGAAATATCACATATATTGATGTTAACATCGCTTTCTTTAATATCTGCCTTTACTGGAGGAGAATCATCCATATTTGATACTTCAAATGGAACTGAAATATTTGTAGTTGTTCCAGGATCCCAACCAAATTCAAGATTAAGTGTTTGATTTAATTTAGATTCTTCTATAGATGTTTTAATATTTTCTTCTATCGGTTTTACTGTGTTTAGGTATATATCTTCCCAGGAAAAAAATTCATTATTTACAAACAATCTAATTCCATCAGAAGGAAGTATATCTAGATTTGAAACAAAATTTGGTATAATATTGTAGGATGTTATGTTTATACATTTTAAAATTAAATTACAATTTAAGCTTGTTTTAATTGTATCACTTGAATCAAGTTTATATGAAATAAAAATATCCTCAGTAATTAATTTTTGTGTTGTAGGTATTTTCTTTTTTATCTGAAATTCTGCTTTTTTACTAGGATTAATTCCATTCCAATTATGTAATAACCAACTCATTTTATTTCCAAATAAGCTTCCTGTTGTTCTTTGATAATCTAAATTTTTCCCAAGATCTACATAATATGTATTATTCCATCCTGGTTCTGAATAAAAATTAATTGAATAATTTACAAGTCCGCTTATGTCAAGAACTCCATTTATAAAATGATGAGCATTAACAGATTCATTCAGTCCAAAAAAGGGCGATGTTAGCTCTACATTTAACTCTTCATGAAAAGAATTACCATCGAAAATAGGTCGTGTAAAATTTAAAATGTCGGCATTTTTAAACGTTTTTTCTAATTGAGATTCAAGCATTTGAAATAAAAGTAATCTAAATGACCCTAAATCTTGCTCATTTGCATTCTTTATTTGCTCAGATGTAAATGTTTCACCTGCCATTGTTAATTTCTGAGCGTTTATTGTTATTTTAATTACTAGATCTGTTGCAGTGTTAAAATCGATATTAAAGGTTGCTTCAACCAAATTTTCAATTTCTTCATCCTGAGCAATTGAATTAACAATAAAAAATGATAATAAAAATGAGACACTTACTAAAATAGGAAATATTCTTCTTAATCTCATTACACCCACATCCACAAATAAATAAGACAAATGATTCTTATAAAACTTTCTTATGAAAAATATACGAAATCACTAAAAATAAGTGATTAATTCCAATTATATTAAACATGTATATAATAGGTGGAACAGCATCAAAAAAGGTTGCAGAGGATTTATCAAAAGAATTAAATGTTCCTGTGGCAAATACAATTTCGAAACGCTTTCCAGATGATGAATTCTATGTCCGAATCTTAGATGATATATCAAAAGAACATGTAATAATTGTTCAAACAACCTATCCAGATCCAAATATTATTGAATTACTTATTTTACAAAATGCAGTGAAAGAATCAAAAGCAAAGGAAATATCAGTGGTCATACCATATTTTGGCTATGCAAGACAAGATACAAAATTTCAAGATGGGGAGCCAATAAGTGCAAAAGCAATGGCTAAACTCATAGGTATAAATACAGATAGGGTAATAACAGTTGATCCGCATAAAGAACATATTTTAGATTTTTTTCCAACATCAGCATTTAGTTGTTCTGCTATTCCAGAAATTGCAAAATATCTTAAGAATAAAAATATTGATATGATACTTGCTCCTGATAAAGGTGCACTCAATCGAGCAAAAAATGCATCAGAAATAATTAAATGTGATTTTGATTACATGGAAAAAACCCGAATAGACGGTGAAACCATTGAAATAAAACCAAAAAAACTTAACGCCAAAAATAAAAATGTGGCAATTATTGATGATATAATTTCTACAGGGGGAACTATGGCAAAATCAATTCAGCATTTAAAAAAACATGGAGCAAAAAATGTAATTGTTGCATGTACTCATGGTTTATTTGCAGGAAATGCAATAAAAAAATTAAAATCTGCAGGATGTAATGAAATCATTTCAACTGATACTATACAAGGACCATATAGCAAGGTTCATATTGCACCTATAATTTCACTATTTTTTAATAATTATACAAGATAAGTTATTTATAAGACCTCAGGTTTACGGTTTTGATTATCCCTAGGTGAAATTGATGCGTAAAAGAGCACAGAGAAAAAGCAGACCCACATTTTATGAACCATCTGAACCGGCATATCCTAGAAAATATCTGGATGAAAAAAAACAAATTAAAAAGAAAAAGGACTGGTGGATTGTAGTTACCCTGATAGGTTTGTTCTTTTTAGTGTTATTTCTAAACACCTATTTTAATTTATATAGTGAAGCTACTATTAATCCTGAAGGTGAAGGTTTTGATAAATTCTATTATTCTGGACCTGATCCATATTATAACGTAAGATTAGTTAAAGGAACATATACTGAAGGTCGTTATCCATATTTTTATGAAAATGATCCTCTGTTAAACTATCCTTTAGGGGCAAAAGGTGGTAGAGCTCCATTGTTTAATATGATGGCTTTGGGTTTTAGTAGGGTTCTGGTACCTTTTATGGATGAAATAGAAGCAATTGGTTACTCTATGCTTTTTATTCCAGCACTATTTGGAGCTTTAATTATATTTGTAGTGTATTTTATAGGAAAAGAGTTATTCAATAGAAAAGCAGGGCTGATAGCTGCTTTTTTTATTGCAATTATTCCTGTTCATCTTGGTTCAGGCCACGGATCAGCCTATGGACTTTTTGATCACGATTCATTTAATCTTTTACTATTTTTCCTAACATTTTTATTTTTAATAAAATGTATTAGAGAGGACGATTCTAAAAAATCTATTTTATATGCAATACTTGGAGGCGTTTCTCTAGCGGGTCTATCAATGACATGGGTAGAGGCACGTTATCTGTATACCATAATTGCGATATATGCAATTCTACAAATGTTAATTGATATATTTACAGATAAGATAGAATTTAAGGTATTTAGAAATACCGGTGTTTTACTATGGTCAGGTTACCTTATTTCATTACCAGTTGTATCTATTTCCCCTGAAGGATTTCAAACAAATGTCGCATTATATATTTGTGCAGGTGTAACATTATTTGGTGTTATTTATTATCTCTTCGGAAGATTAAAAGTTCCATGGACTCTTTCCCTTCCTACAATTTTTGGTGTTGGTGCTGCTGGTTTAGCATTTATATATTTTGCTAGAGATTTAGCTGAGCAATATAGCTTTCTCTCACCTGTTAGTCGACTTGCAGAGGTAATTTTTGGAAAGGGCATTTATGGTGCAAAAGTATCAATGACAATTGCTGAAGCAAATACTTATCAGATAAGTCATACTGTTATGTCATTTGGTCCTGCACTCTATTGGATAGGCTGGGCCGGTTTTTTCCTTATTTGTTTTCGGTATTACAAAAATAAAAACCGTCGCGATTATCTATTTATCGCTATGTTATTTGTAATGAACCTATGGCTTGCAAGTATTGCAGGTCGTTTTATAAATGATATGGTACCTGTTATTGCTATTCTTTCTGGATGGGTTATTTGGATATTTATAGATTGGATTGATTATAAACAAATGATAAGAAATATTAGAAGTGCAGGTGGAGGTTTCCATGGTATTCGTCGAGGTGTAAAATTTTTACATCTTTTTGGAATATTATTTTTAGCATTTATTATTATTTTACCAAATACCTTTGTTGCTTTTGATGCAGCTGTCCCAAATGCCGCGAATCCTGATGATAGGTCTAGTCTATTAAAATGGGAAAGTTTTGGTAGGGAACACCAAGGAGCTTATGGTTTAGCAATAATTAAAGAAAGATATTGGGCAGATGCATTTGAATGGTTAAAAAAACAAGATACTGAGATTGAAAATCCAGCTGATAGACCTGGTTTTATATCTTGGTGGGACTATGGATTTTATGAAGCAGCTCTTGGTGAACATCCAACTGTTGCTGACAATTTCCAGGATGGAATACCAGTTGCTGCTAATTTTCATACCGCAACTAGTGAAAAAGAAGCTGTCTCTGTTTTAATTGTAAGACTTTTAGAAGGAAATATAAGACTCGATGATGATAGAAGACCCTCTGAAAAAGTAATTGAAATATTAACCAAGTATTTGGGTGAAAATAATTCTTTAAAAATTGCTGGTTGGCTTCAGAACCATAAAACTGCTGATTCTTACGGAAATCCGATTGGAGAAGAATATGATCCAGAAACCAGTAAGGATTATACAGTTGGTCAGCAGTATGCAGAAAACGCAGTTTATCATGATACTATAAAAATCATTAATGAAACATTGGATGATGAAGGTGTTACATGGCTCTATCACGACTTGCAGGAAGCTACAGGCTGGAGTATTCGTTATTATGGTGTTGAGGGTTATGATCGGCAAATTTTTAGTATTTTTGCATTTTTATCAGATAAAAGCTTGCTATTAATAAATGGGATTGCTGATGATTTTGTTGAATTAATTTATGAAGGATATACAGTTGATTCACAAGGAAATAAAGTCCAGGATAAAACTTGGAAAGCTGATGAACTTTTGGGTTTAAGTAGGACAGAGAGAAGTAAAATAGTTGTCACAAATACTAATAGAAAATATAAAGATCTTTATTTTGAAACAATGTTTTATAGAACTTATATTGGTCCTGCACAAGGGGAACCAGGTGCAAAAGAAGAATTTACTTACCAGATTCCTTGTGCCAATATGAAGCATTTTTATGCTGAGTATTTCTCAGATTTATCCAAATATCCTTATTATGATACAGGAAAAGCAGCAGTTGTTATTGCAAAATATTATGAAGGTGCCCATGTCAATGGGACTGTAACTTTTAAAGGGGTACCAATTGATTGTGAAGTTGTAGTTATAAAGAATAATACCTATTATGAGAATTTTTCTATTCCAATAGATCACGATCTTGATATTATTAATACACTCGATGAAAACGAGACAGGCAATTTTAGTCTTATTGCTGGTGCCGATGTTGTAGTTCAGATTCGAAAAAATGTTGATGAGGGACAGTTATTTATCTATAGAAATATTACATTTGATGGCCCATATGGCAGTAATTTCGCACCCATTACTGATGATGATGCCATGCGTAGAAATGGTTCAAATTTTGAACGATATCTTGATGTGGCAATAGAATCTGCAAACGTATCTGGATATGTTTTTAATGATACAGATTATAATGGCCTTTATAATGCCACAATTGATGAGCCCATACCTGATTTAGAAGTTAATCTGTATAGAATCACAAGATTTTATAAAGATGAAAACAACGAAAATAAAATTGAACTTGATTTTGGAAATGCATCCTATTTAACCACAGATGAAAATGGTTATTATAATACCTCAGGTTTATTACCAGGTATTTATAGAGTAACTGCTACAAGAGGACAATTCTTTAATTATTTAGTAGATTTAGCTTTAAATGAAGGTAATAATACACAAAATATAATTAATGCAAAACCTGCAAGAATTGAAGGTTTAATTTATTTTGATGAAGATGGTGATGAAAAAATCGATTCAAATGAATTATTACCAAATACTGATGTTGAATTAATTTTATACATTGAACAAACAGATCAACAAATTCCTGTTTCTAGCACTAAAACAGATGCAAATGGCTCATATTCATTTGACTCACTTATTCCTGGTATTATTAATAATCTTGAAGTTAATAACTATTTAATACGAGCTTCAAAACCTCCTGAGTATTTATCTGAGGTAACACTTTATCCAGCTGAAAATCAAACTACCTATCAAAATATATCTATTGGGCTAGCACCTATAAGGCTCTCAGGTAATACATATTATAACGGGGAATCTATTGGAAATATTGTAATAAATTTTGATAAAAATGAATCTGTTGAAGACAATACAGCAGTGGCAGACACATTTGTATCTAATAGTAATGGTTTCTATAGTGATGATATTATTCCTGGATCTTATAATGTAACAGTCGATCAATATGAAGGCGATACCCTCGTATATATCTTTGAAGGTTACCTTGTATTAGTAAAAGAAGATGAAGTGGCATCTTATAACATAACTCTAATAAAGAAATCTGTAACGGTCTCTGGAACAACCTCTTATGAAGGTTTAAATATTGATAATGTCACAATCGACTTTATATCAGATATAACTGTAGAAAATAATACTGCAATTTCTGAAAGTTCTATGTCAGATGAAAATGGTCAATATCTTATTGAACTAACACCTGGATATTACAATGTATCAGCAATAAGTGGTATAATTAGTGAAGATGATAAAAACTACACGTATATGTGGGAAGGAAATCTAGAAATATTAGAAACAGATATTTCTATAGGTATTACTTTTGATATCGATGATTTTGAGAAAATTTTAGAGGAAGAGTAGAATTTATTTTTACCAAATTCTATTTAATCTTTTTTCAAATACTAATTATACATGTTAGATATAAATCAAGGAAAAAAAGCAGTTATTTTTGCACGAAATGTTGTAGAAGAATTTGTTAAACATAATAAAGTACCTCAGCTAGATTTAACAAATGCATTTCTTAAAAATCAAGGGGCTTTTGTCACTATTCATACTTATCCTGATCACAATTTAAGAGGGTGTATTGGTATACCTCTTCCTATTATGCCCTTAAAGCAAGCAATTGTGGAAGGTGCAAAATCTGCTACACATGATCCAAGATTTCCGCGGCTCACAGAAGATGAATTAGATAGTATCATAATTGAAGTAACAATTTTAACAAAACCTGAATTAATTAATGTACGTGAGCCAAAAGAATATCTGGATAAAATCGAAATTGGAAAAGACGGCCTTATTGTTGAACAAGGTATTTTTAAGGGTTTACTTTTACCGCAAGTTCCTATTGAACAAGGTTGGGATAAGGATGAATTTTTATCAAATGCCTGTATGAAAGCAGGACTTATGCCTGATGCATGGTTTGATAAAAGTACAAAAATTTCAAAATTTGGTGGACAGATTTTTACAGAAATAAAACCTCGAGGTGAGATCAAGGAGAAAAAATTAGATGGATCTGACAATTGAAGGTAAGGCATTTATTAATAATGTATTTGAAGACTGCTGCATTGGAATAAATAACGGAAAAATTACCGAAATTAAGAAAATTTTAAAGGGCGATGAGCACTTAACTTTTAAAAATCGATTAATTCTTCCTGCTGGAATTGATATACATGTTCATTTTCGTGATCCAGGATTGACTCATAAAGAAGATTTTTCATCAGGATCTATTTCAGCTTTATATGGAGGAATATCCTGTGTTTTTGATATGCCCAATACAATTCCTCAAACAACTACATTAAATAATTTAACAGATAAAATTTCTATTGCCAGTAAAAAATCATATGTTGATTTTGGTATTTATTCTGGAGTTACAAATGATAATATAAACCTTATTGAAAAACTTTCAAAAAAATGTAATGGATTTAAAATTTACCTTGGAAGTACCTCAGAGGCTCTTGTACTTGATAAAACGAAGTTAAGGTCCGCTTTACAAAAAATTTCAATATCAGAAAAACCGGTTTTATTTCACGCTGAAGATAAGACCTTACTTCTGCAAAATAAAGGAGTTGAGAAAAATATTGTTGATCATTTACATTATCGCCCCTCTATCTGTGAAGAAACCTCAATAAAAGATGTATTTCTTGCATCAAATAATCTAAAATTAAAGGTTCATATATGTCATCTTTCTTCTCTTGAGGGACTTGAAATATTAAAAAATAAACCTAATAATTTTTCTTTTGGAGTAACACCTCATCATTCACTTATAAGTATTGAAAAAATTAAAGGTGCTCAGGTCTTTTATAAGGTTAATCCTCCTATAAGGTCAAGTTTTGATAAAGAAGCTTTATTTAATTCTCTTATTAGCGGAACTATAGATATTTTAGAATCAGATCATGCGCCTCATACCAAAGAAGAAAAAGATGCTGATTTTAATAGCGCTCCATCTGGTGTTCCTGGTGTTGAAACATTATATCCATTGTTTTTATTTTTGGTAAAAAAAGAATTTATTTCATTTCAAAATTTAAACTCTTTAGTATGTAGAAGACCTGCTTCTCTTTTTAATATATCCAAGGGAGCAATTGAAGTTGGTAATGACGCAGATTTAATTGTAATTGACCTAAAAGAAGAAACAAGAATTAGATCAGATAATCTTCATTCAAAATGTGGATGGACTCCTTTTGAGGACTGGAAGGCTATTTTTCCATCTACTGTTTTTGTTAGAGGCATAAAACTTATAGATGAAGGTGAAATCCAGGTTAAACAGGGTTTTGGTAATTTTGTCGGAGATTAATAAAAATGCTTGAGATGTTTCCAGATTGGTTTCAGATTTTTTTTGGTTCAATGATACCTTGGCTTGAATCAAGGTATGTTATTTCATATGCAATGTTAGGTTTAGGTTGGAATTGGTGGAATGCTTTTCCCTTAGCAATTATTGGAAATATATTACCTATTCCTATTATTTTATTATTTTTTAAATACATTGAGAAGTTTTTAAGAAATTATAAGTTTTGGAGAGATATTATGGATAAATTATTTGCAAAAACTAGAGCTAGAGCCGATAGTAAAATTAGAAGATATGAGCATCTTGGATTGCTTTTATTTGTTGCAATTCCACTCCCTTTTACTGGCGCTTGGACTGGTGCTCTTATTGCCTATTTATTTGATCTTAAATTTTCAAAGTCCTTATTTACAATTTTTGTTGGTATTATTATTGCTGCAATTGTTATGATTATAATTACGTTAACTTTGGGAAATATTTTTGGATTTGAATTTAGTTAGATGAGCAGGTTTTTTTATGGATGAAGAATTAAAATTACTTGCGCAAAAATGTGCTGATGTTGTATCCAGAAAAATAAAAAAGATTCAGTCAACAGATTTTTACAGGTTTGGTAGTAACGTTGGAATTGGTGCAGATGGAACTGTTACAAAATATGTTGATAAAATAGCTGAAGATGCAGCAATTAATTTTTTAAATAGGTCTAAATTAAAAATAAATATTTTAAGTGAAGAGATTGGATTTTTGGATAATAAAGGTAAATATACATTTGTACTAGATCCTATTGACGGTACTAGAAATGCATATCGAGGTATACCCTTTTTTTCTGTTTCCATTGCTATTGGTAAATCAAAAATGAGTGATGTGGAGTACGGAATTGTCAAAAATGTTCCAACAGGTGATACATTTATTGCTGAAAAGGGCCGTGGTGCATTTTTTAATAGGAAAAGGATAGGTGTTCCAGAAGTTCCTGACAATGAACCTCTTTCTTCTCTTGCTCTTGGGAAAAATTACGATAGATTGACAATCAAACTTGCAAAGAAGGATAAAGTTAGATCCCTTGGTTCAGCATCCCTTGAAATGTGTATGGTAGCAATTGGTGCTCTTGATTTTTATGTTGTTGGAAAAGAGTATATTCGTGTGGTTGATATTGCTGCATCAACCTTGATTTTAAGGGAAGCTGGTGGAATTGTTACAAATATTTTTGGTAAAGAGCTTGACCTACCTTTTAACTTGGATGAAAAAAGTAGTGTTGTTGCTGCTTGTAGCGAGGAAGTAGTTAAAAGCATTATTTCTTAATTTAATAAATCTTTAATTTGTAGGATTTTCATATATATTTATTTTTTAAAAAAAAAGAATTATTTTCAGAGAAGTCTGGAAAAAGCGGAATCGGATGGGATTAATGCCCCCTTATTACTTATCCAGACCTCCCCAAAAAATAAATGATTTTTTCATATAAAAAATCTGTGTTTATTTAGAATTCTTTTAATGTTTTTTGAAAATCATCTGGAAGTACAATTTTTCGTTCTACCTCTTTCCATTCCAGTCCATAATCAGATAGTAGTTTTTTTACCATGTCAGGGATACGGGGTGCACATAAAATTCCTCTTACATCTGCAGTATCTACATCTTTTTTGATATCTTTGACATACATTCTTAGTTGTTGAACTGCTGAAATATTTGCCAGACTTCGTTTTACCTCTATAATTACAGGGACGTGATATTTATCATAACAATATAGGTCTATCATTCCAGATTTTACATGTTTTTCTCTCTTACAAACACGTAAACCTTCCTCTATTATTTCTGGATCATTTATTATTTCATTGACAACATCTGTTTCCATTCCAGATATTATTAATTTTGCCTTATCAAATAAGCTCGTTACTATAAGTATCTTAATATTTCGGAAGGTTATTTTCATTTTTTCAGGTGGTTTAATATGATGTGATCTTAATATGAGCTGATTGTCTTTTGTATAGTATTTAGTTTTACTGCCAGTTGGCTGCCAGTTTATAGGTTCACGCATAACAGGCTGATGAACAAGAACTGCTCCATCTTGTTTTATCATAATAATTCGTTCACCCCAATCAAGAAAAGACCTAGCCCTTCCACGATAATCGATTAAGCAGCTACCAATAATTAATAGAAGGGTTTTATCAGGTTTTGATTTATGATATCTTTCAATGAATTTTATTGCATCAGTTGCGCTAGGGTTTATTATATCATGTGTCAAAATTCTATTTCCCCAATCACTTAATCATTTTTGTTTTAATTTTATTTTGCTTTATTAATTAATGCTGTTTATTTGTATTAATTTTTTACATAAATATTTAATATATAGAAGATTTATTTCAGGTGAAATGTCGATAGCAAAAAATTTTACTAATATGAGTAGAAAAAAAAAGCTTCATTTTTCTTTGCTTGACCCAGATAAACAAGAACCAAAGGTTGCTGGTTCAATTGCAAAAACTGCTGAAGAAGTAGGGAGTAGTGCAATAATGGTAGGTGGTTCGACTCTACTTTCACAGGAACAAGTAGATGAAACAGTCAAAGAAATAAAAAAGCAGTCTAACCTTCCTGTAATATTATTTCCATCTGGTGCAAAATTTATAAGTAAATACGCTGACGCAATATTTTTTATGAGCCTGCTCAACTCCCGAAATCCTAGTTTTGTGATCCGTGAACATGTAAAAGGTGCACCTTTTGTCAAAAATACAGGTATTGAACCTATATCGATGGGTTATGTAATTGTTGAGCCTGGAATGACTGCAGGTAAAGTTGGTGAAGTTGATCTTATTAAAAAAGGGGATTTTGAATCTGCTGTTAATTATGCATTGGCAGCTCAGTATCTTGGTATGAACTTTTTTTATTTAGAAGCAGGCTCTGGCTCACCTTATCCTGTACCTGATGAAATGATTACTGCTGTAAAAAATAGCATTGACATACCTCTAATTGTTGGAGGAGGAATTACCAATGCAAAAACAGCAAGACAAAAAGTAAAGGCTGGAGCAGATATTGTTGTAACTGGCACCAAACTAGAACAAGAAAAAAATTTAAAAAAGGTATTAGGTAAAATAATAAGTGCAATTAAGGACTAGATTTAATATGAAAATATTAATTGGTATAACTGGTGCATCTGGTAGTATCTATGGGATTAGACTTCTTGAAGAACTCAAAAAAGCACATGTTCAAGTTCATTTAATTATTTCAGAAGGTGCTAAAAAAATCATTGCACATGAAACAAATTACAAATTTCAAGAATTAAAAGAAAAAGCAGATTATTTTTATGAAAATAACGATCTATCCGCAGCCCCCGCAAGTGGTTCTTTTTTATTTGATGCAATGGTTATTGCTCCATGCAGTTTAAAGTCATTATCTTCTGTGGCAAATGGTTATGCAGATACTCTTATTTCTAGAGCTGCAACTTGCATTTTAAAAGAAGAAAAAAATTTGATTCTGATTATTCGGGAAACTCCTTTAGATTTAATTGCAATTAAAAACATGCTTTCTGCAAAACAAGCTGGTGCAACTATATTACCTGCAATGCCAGGTTTTTATTATAAACCAGATAAAATTGAAGATTTAATAAATTTCATTGTTGGAAAAATACTTGATCAGTTAAAAATAAAAAGTAATCTTTTTAAAAGATGGTCTTAGGGGTCAGAGGGGAGGTGAACCATCCCATATTGGATTTTAACCCCAACGATCCTTTCCTCAACCCGTCTTTTAATCATGCTTATATTTATTAAATTTACCTATTAATGTTTCGGCAATTAACGAAAAAAATAAATAATATTTGCCTGTTTAATTTTTATGCATGTAAACACTAATTGTAAACATTTTAATTGGAAAAATGCATTTTTTGTTAGTGAAAACAAAATAAATCAGAGCTTATTAAAACAGCCCAGTTGTAAAATTAAAAAATTAAATAAATTTTTGAGTTGTCCTGATAAATGCAGATGGTTTGAAAAAAGATAAGTAGCAAAATTTGTATTATTTTTATATATGCCTGATTTCTTTGTAGGAACCTCTGGATGGTCATATAACTGGAATCTTGGTAATTCCTTGGATTGGTACATAAATGAATCTGGACTAAATGCAATTGAACTCAATATGAGTTACTATAGATTTCCTTTTCCAAACATGGTTAAAGCTTGGGCAAAAAAAGGTAAACTCCTTGCATGGGTTATTAAAGTCAATCGTTTGATAACACATCTTAAAAAACTAAATAAAGATACATATGCAATTTTTAATAGATTTAAAACCCTATTTTCACCCCTTGAAGAATCAATACATTATTATTTGTTTCAGCTTCCTCCAAAATTTACAAATATAGAATTAGTTCAAAATTTTATTGAAGAATTTGGAACTAAAAAAATTGCTTTCGAGTTCCGTAATATTAATATGTTTACAGATGAAACTATAAAGTGGGGCAAAAAACAAGGTGTGTTACTAGTCAGTGTAGATGCGCCAAAACTGCCGACAAAAATTATGAGTAGAGAAATTGTATATGAACGAATTCATGGACGGAATCATTGGTATTCACATAATTATAGTAATAATGAACTTAAGGAAATTAAGGAGAGAATATCGAAGTATAAACCTAAAAAAATCTATGTTTTTTTTAATAACAATCATGCAATGCTTGAAAATGGAAGAACAATGTATAATTACCTAAAATCAAAATAAAATTTAACTATTTTTCACAGATTTCTACAAAATTTTTAAAGATTTGTTTACCAAACTCTGTATGCTCTACTTCAGGATGAAACTGCAGACCATAATATAGATTATTTTTATGTTTCATTGCTTGAACCTTACAATTTTCACTACTGGCAAGTAATTCAAAATCGTTTGGGAGTTTTGATACTTCATCATTATGTGATAGCCAAACAATAGATTTTTTAGGAACTTTGTTAAATATTTCATTTTGTTTTAAAATTGTTAGTTCAATTTTTCCAAATTCAGGAATCTTTGATTCTGTTACTTTTCCTCCAAAAAACCTAGCCATAAACTGATGGCCGGCACAAATTCCTAAGATAGGAATGTCTGCTTTTTTAAGATATTCTCCAGAATTTCCAAGCTCATCATCAAGGCCCACTCTTGGCGCCCCACCTGATAGAACTAATCCATTGAGATCCTCTTTAAAAATGTCATCAAAAGCTGTAGTATTTGGAACAATTTTTGTTTCAACCTCAAGATCCCTTAGAGTCCTCCATTCTTTATGAGTCCATTGTCCTCCATTATCAACGACAAATATTTTTGCCATATTATTCCCATTCAACAGTTCCAGGTGGTTTATTGGTTATATCATAGACAACTCGATTAACCTTATCTTTAAGAGTATTTGTGATTTTAGAAGAGATACTATCAATTACATCATTTGGAATCTTACTAAAAGCACATGTCATAGCATCAATACTATGAACAGCACGAATTGCAATTACATATCCATATGCTCTTTTATCACCGTGTACTCCAACAGATTTAACAGGAAGAAGAACTGCAAAATATTGCCATGGTTTTTCCATTAGGCCTTTTTCAACTGCTGATTCAATTTCTCTTTCAACAATATAACAAGCCTCTCTAACAATTTCAGTTCTATCGAAAGTTGCTTCCCCAACAATTCTAATAGCAAGGCCTGGACCTGGAAATGGCTGTCTTTCAGAGACTGGCAAATTTAATATTCTTGCAATTTTTCGTACTTCGTCTTTATAAAGATCACGAAGAGGTTCAACAAGTTTCAATCTCATAAATTCTGGAAGTCCACCAACATTATGATGTGATTTTATTGTATCTCTTAACTCACCACCAGATTCAATCCAATCTGGAGCAATAGTACCCTGAACTAGAAACTCAATATCTTCATCATCAGCAACTTTTTCAAAGATTCTTATAAACTTTTCACCTATGATTTTCCGTTTTTTCTCAGGATCCTCAATACCCTTTAAAGCAGCAAAGAATTCATTACTTGCATCAATAAAACGATAATTAAGATCCATATTTTCCATTAGTTTTTTAACATTTTTTGATTCATTTTTTCGCATATATCCAGTGTCAACATGAACTGCGACAAGTTGTTTTCCAATCGCCTTGTTGACAAGAGCTGCACAAACAGTACTATCAACCCCTCCTGAAAAAGCAATTAATGCTTTACCATCAACAGATTTTTTTAATTTTTCTACTGTTTCTTTTATGAATTTTTCAGCATTAAACATTCTATATCACTATTTTGAGAGAACCTTTTCTCTCATTTTCTTTCTATAATCTTCTAATTTTTTTGTTAAAACGTTATTATTTATTGCCAATATTTCTATTGCAAGCAGAGCTGCATTATCAGCCCTATCTAAGCCCACAGCGCCAACCGGAATACCCGGCGGCATTTGAACAATCGATAGAATTGCATCAAAATTTACTTTACCACTAACAGGAACTCCTATTACAGGTTTTATTGTATGAGCTGCAATTGCCCCAGGAAGTGCAGCAGAAAGACCTGCAATACCAATAAAAACATCTGCATTACATTTTTCAACAAGATCTTTTAAGAAATCAGGTGTCCGATGAGCAGATGCAATCTTGATATCATATTTAATACTAAAATCATCAAAAATTTTAATTGCCTTATCTGCAACAGGCATATCTGATTTAGATCCTAGTATTATTTGAATTTTCATTCTTATCAATTCTGGGTAATACCAAATATTAATTAATTGTTTCGACCTAAAAGCATTCATCGTAAAATAATTATATAGGATTCTTATGTTAGGTCCAAAATAAAAATGGAATAGAAATGTATTTAGTTATCTGCGAAAAAAACATTTCTGCAAGAAGGATTTCATATATACTATCTGAAGGAAAAGCAAAAAGTACAAGACTTGGTAAGATACCTATATATGAGTTTACAAAGGATAAAGATTTTTGGAAGATAGTAGGTTTAAAAGGTCATATATTAAATCTTGATTTTCCACCAGGTTTCAATAAATGGAATGAAGTTGAGCCGATTAAATTAATTGATGTAGAACCCTATAAAAAGGTAAACGAAAAAACAATTGCGATTGCATTGAAATTACTTGTTGAAAAAAACCCATTTTTAATAGTTGCTACCGATTTTGATAGAGAAGGAGAATTAATTGGTGTTGAGGTAATTAATCTTTTAAAAGAATATAATAAAGAAATTAATCAAATAAAACGAGCAAGATTTAGTGCAATTACAAATCAAGAAATTAAAACTGCATTTAATAAACTTGTAGAAGTTGATTATAATCTATCAAGTGCTGGAGAATCTCGTCAAATAATTGATCTAATTTGGGGAGCAGTACTTACACGTTTTATATCGCTTACTTCTCATAGATACGGAAAGGATTTTTTATCTATTGGCAGAGTACAATCTCCCACTCTTGCTTTACTGGTTGAAAGAGAAAAAGAAATCAAAAATTTTGTACCAAAAACGTTTTGGAAAATTATTGCTACTCTAAAAAAAGATGAATCTTTTGATGCAACTCATAAAGAAGGACAGATTTGGGATGAAAACAAGGCAGAGGAAATTTTTAAAAAGGTTAAAGATTCAAAAGTAGCAACCGTTAAAAAGGTTGAAAAAAAGAGGCAAAAAGAGCTTCCTCCAACTCCTTTTAACACAACAACTTTCTTAGAATCTGCATCTTACATCGGTTTTTCTGCTGCAAATGCAATGAGCATTGCCGAAGAACTATATATGCAGGGTTTAATTTCATATCCCAGAACCGACAATACTGTTTATCCACCATCAATTAATCTAAAAGCAATAGTTGAAAAACTTGCGATTTCTAATTTTTCTAAAGAGGCAAATATGGTAATAAAAAATGGCCGGTTGTATCCAACAAGGGGGAAAAAAATAGCAACTGACCATCCACCTATACATCCAGTGGGTATTCCAAAAAGCATTAAACTAAATACTCCTCAAGAAAGGATTTATGAATTAATCTGTAGAAGGTTTTTAGCAACCCTTGCAAAAGATGCAATTTCTGAAACTATGGATGTTTCATTTGATATAGCTGGTGAAGAATTCAAAGCTAATGGTTACAGATTAATTGAACCAAACTGGAGGGATATCTATACCTATATTACGGAAAAAAGAACACCGTTACCAGAGCTAATTGGAGGGGAAAAAATAGATGTAGTCAAGATTAATTTAATAAAGGATCAAACAAGGCCACCAAAGAGGTATACACAGGGTTCTTTAATTGGTAAAATGGAACAGCTTTCTCTTGGAACAAAATCTACACGTCATGAAATAATAAACAAATTGTATCATAGAAAATATATCACACTTTCACCCTTTGCACCAACTCCAACTGCATTTGCAGTAATTGAAGCCCTTGGAAACTATGATGTCGTAAAACCAAAGATGACTGCAACTCTTGAAAAAGATATGGATTTAATATCTGAGGGTAAAAAAACTCTTAATGAAACCGTAAATGAATCAAGAAAAATGCTTACTAATGTAGTAAAAACATTGGAAAAAGATAAGGAAAAAATTAGACTTAGTATTAAAAATGCCGAAAAAGAGGAAAATACAGTTGGAAAATGCCCAAAATGTGGAAAAACATTGATTATAAGAACTTCTAAAAATAATAAAAGATTTGTTGGATGTAGTGGTTTTCCATCATGTAAGAATACCTATTCTCTTCCCCAGAAGGGAACTATTTTTGTAACAGATAAGACCTGTAAACAATGTAAAACTCCTATTGTTAAAATTAAATCTAAAGGAAAAAAAGCTTGGGAGCTCTGCTTAAATTCTGATTGTGACGCTAAAAAACCTACTAAAAAATAAATAATTTTGAACATTATTATACAATAAATTATTTATATATGTTTAATAAATATGTGATTATTGAATATTGTCTCATACGTTGTATTGGTGTGAATCATGCAATTTAATAAATCACTTAAGAGAATTGTTGTTGTTTCAGTTGTAGTATTATTACTAATAAGTTCCTTTTGTTCAATAGGTATTTCTATAAAATCAACAAGTACAATTAAAAAATCAAATTCTAGTAATGGTTGTCTACTGAAAATTAGAACTCCATCCCCTTTTTTTGGAATAAAAAGACCAGCGCTCAGTTCATTAAGTAATAATAATAGTAATATTTCAGAAAATGTTGTCATTTCAAATGATCCAGGAAATGAATCTTATCCATCTATAGTTATGAGTGGATTAAATGGGCTTATTGTTTATGAACACGAAGATTTGTCACGTATCTTTTTACGTCAAACTTTGGATTGGGAAAAGGATTATGGTAAAAACTGGTCAACTGCATTGAAACTTAAGGTTTATTATAGTTCATCTGAACCTGATATTGAAGCAGTTTCTCCGGACCTTTGTTTTTCACCGCAGTATAATGAAGCATATGGTACATATATTTCTCCAAAGAATAACTATGCAATAAATGGTTATTTTGTTACACCAGACATAGACGGAGATTTAACTGAAACAGAAACATATACAGTTGATTGGTCTGATATCCCTGGTTATCCTGAATATGGATTCTGGGGTTTTCAAAATCCTGATATTGTATCGTTTGATAACTCTTCAACACCATGGGTAATTACTTTAATTGGTAGTACAAATTTTACTGATCCTGATACACAAGAAGGTCCTTGCAATGATTCACTTATGTTTTCATTTTTAGATTTTGAAAATCCTAATTATATTTCTATTGTTTGGTTCCCTAGAATACAAAATTGTAGAAATGTTTCAATTACAAGTGAATTCGGTTCCTCTTATATTTATGGTGCCTGTGAACAACTAAATGGTAAATATACTGATATTTTATTTTTTAAGGGAAATCCCGATGAATGGGTTAATAAGGATTTATTTGTAAACAAAACATTTTCAATTCCTTTTGGAAATCTTATCCATCCTCATATATATGTTGATGGAAAGGAAATTTACATTGCTGCCGAGACAGAACTTAAAGGAAAAAATGAAATTGTCCTTTATTATTCAAACAATGAAGGCAAAACTTGGACAGAGACTCCAAGATCTATTTCAGTTAATCAACCTCCTGTAGCAGATTTTAAAGTGTCACAAAAGCGTTTAGATGTAGATTTTTCTGACAATTCAACAGATGAAGATGGTTATATTACATCCTGGCTCTGGGATTTTGGTGATGATAATACTTCGACAATTCAGAATCCACATCACAATTATGCAATTCCTGGGGATTATACAGTTGAATTAACAGTTAAGGATGATGATAATACTGATAATACAAAATCTATGGTAATAACTATAGATAATACAACACCTATTGCCAATTTTTCTTACTCACCATTAAAACCAGCTGCCTTTGAATTTGTTAAATTTAATGATACTTCAATTTCATATGAAAATTACACCAACGACAACTGGACATGGGATTTTGGTGATGGTAGCAATTTTTCTTATGTCCAGAATGCAATACATGATTACTTTGAAGATGGAATATATACTGTAAAGCTTACTGTAAAAAATGAAACCATTAATAAAACTGATTCATTTGAAAAAATAATTAAGGTCGGCCTTGTAGCTGATTTCACATATGAACCTTTACATCCATCAGTAGATGATACAATCTGGTTTAATGACACGTCTTCTGACTCTCAAGCAATAAAAATAGTTGATTGGAAATGGAATTTAGGTAATGGAGAAGGACCTATCTATAGTCAAAATTTGACCTATCAATACCTACGACCTGATATCTACTATGTAAATCTTACTATTAGAGACGAGCTCAATGATATAACATCAATTGAGAAATGTATAAATGTGAGAGCAAATCCAATAATACCAAGGTATCCGAGGATTTATGCAAATGGAGAAGATTTATATTGTATTTTTTCAGAGTCAAGAAATCTTAAAATATTAAATTCAACGGATGATGGAAAAAACTGGGAAAAACCTATTCATGTTAACTCTTTAAATGGCTCAGTTGTTGAGCAAAATCATAATTCATATATGACTGATAATAACCATATTATTTGGATAGATAATAGAGAAGGCGACAAAGATATATATTCATCTGTCAAATCTATACCAAACATCGATTTACGGATTATTCCTGATAGTGTAGAAATTACAAAGGACGATTTTCCATTATTTAAATCAAATAATAGAATTAAATTTACTGTAGAAAATCAAGGAACAATAGAGGTAACTGACTTAAAAGTAAATATTGCTATTGAATTTAATCCTGATTTAAATAAAGAATCAATTAATACATCATACCCAGGATACATTTTTCATTTAGATGGAGGTGCAAAAAAAACATTTGATAGACCGCTTTTCAGATTGACAATCTCTGAGTTTATTGAGGCACTAATTAATTTTGCAGGGATAATCAATATTTCTGTAACAGTAGATCCCCAAAGAAAATTTAAGGATACAAATACTTTTGACAATAACTTTAAAATACCTGTTATATACACAATGATATTTCCAAGGTTTGGATTTTTTGAGAATATATTTCTAAGGGGTAATTAAATCATTAATATTTTTTACAATTTTTTCCTCGGTAATATAACCTGTAACATATTTTGCAGGTGTTACATCAAATGCTGGATTTTTAACTTTGGTATAATCGGGCATAATTTTATATTTATTAATTATAGCTAGTTCGTCTCTACTTCTTTCTTCTATAATAATTTCTTTACCACTTTTTATGGTTTTATCAAATGTACTAATTGGAGCTGCAACATAGAAAGGAATGTTATTTTCTTTTGCACAAACTGCCTTTTCATAGGTTCCAATTTTATTTGCAAAATCACCATTTTTTACAATTCTATCAGCACCTGTTATAACCATATCAATCACTCCGTTTTTCATGAAATGTCCTGCTGCATTATCAGCAATTACTACATGTGAAATTCCCTCTTGTTTAAGTTCCCAATCAGTAAGCAGTCCCTGACATCTTGGTCTTGTTTCATCAACAAAAACTAAGAATTTTTTACCCTTTCTATGTGCAATATAAAACGGTGCCAGTGCTGTTCCATAATCAACTGTTGCAAGGGCACCTGCATTACAGTGAGTAAGAATTTTCATTCCATTTTTAATTAACGGCTCTCCATTTTCTCCAATTCTTCTACATTTATCTATTATCTCTTCGACATATTCATTTGCTGCGTTAAGTGCATCTTTACCATTTTTTATTTCTTTTATCATGTAATTTATTGCATAAAAAAGATCATATGCTGTTGGTCGTGTCTTTTGCAAGATCATTGCTGTTTTTTCAATACTTTCTTTTCCCAAAACCATACCATATGCTGCCGCTGCTCCTATTGCTGGTGCTCCTCTTACTACCATATCCTTTATTGCAAATGCGCATTCTTCAACTGTTTTTGCATTAAAAAATTCAAGTTTATAAGGCAGTTTTCTTTGATCAATAAATTTGATTGATCCATTTTCAAACCATAAGGATCTTTTTTCTTTTCCATCGATTTTCATTTTATCTCCTCTAATGTTTTTAAAACTAGATTTTCAACATCCTTTGAATTATTCCCAACAAAAATTAATCCTTGATTTTTTATAACAATTTTTTTACTATTATGTAAATTTCTTAAAATATCTTTTACCTGATCAAGCGATCCTGTAGGAAACTCTTTTTTAGTTGACAGAAGTTTTTTTTCAAATTTTTCTGCTAATTTACTATCATTAATTTGAATTATTGCATTTATTTCACGTCTAGCATGATGAATAAGCCAATGAATTGGCATTTCAACTCTTGGTTCCTTAGGGCCAATTGAAAGAGCAATATTTTTAATAGGATCATAATCAATTATTTCAATAAAGTCTTCTTGTTTTATTTTTCCAAGGTTTCTAGCTTCAGAATTTATTAAAATTCTTTTTCCATATCTTAAGCTTATTATTGTTTCCCAGATATCATCACATAACTTAAGTTCATCAAATTTCTTACCAATTCTAATAATTTCCGAAATAAGTGGACAGGCGCTTATTTCTTTTGAAACATAAAAGGTCTTGAATTGGAGATTTGAAAAAGTCCCACCAATCATATATTTTTAGTAAAGCACACTTTTTATTTTATCTTTTGCTTATTAAAATTATAATCTACAATTACATTTTTTATTTTTAAAATATTAATTTGCTCTTTAATTGAATTTACAAATTCTTCTTGTTGAGCTTTTCCATTTGCAAATTTTTTATCAAGAGGGCTAATATGATTATAACCTCTTTTTATCATTTCATTGGCTATTTTTTCGTGTTTAAGATATAAGGCCTTTTGTTTTCCTTTCCATCTTATTGTTTCTGGATGATTAAAATATCCTCTTTTATTATTTATAATAATTGACCATATAGCATGAATCTCTCTATGTTCACCTAATAAATGCTGTCGACATAATTTTTTAGGTGTAATATCCCAGATTCTCATGTTTAATGAAATTTTTAAAAAAAAGTTGATATTTTACTTCCTTCTATATATATTCTTGATAATTCTTCAGCAATATTTTTATCAATGCCCTGCTTGATAAGTTCTTTTTTGAATATTTTTTCTGCTTTTAGTGCTTCTTTTCTAAACATTAAAAATGTTTTACCTAATCTAAACATTAAAGAGGGCATCGTAGAAAGCATCATTCCAAATAATTTTACAGGATTTCTATCACTGTTTTCTTCACTTTTTTTAGTCATGTTCATTATGTTTTCCAAATCTACTTATCATTTTTCCAATGTTTAATGTTGACAGATATTGACTGGTAAGTTCAAAGGCCTGTTCATCAGTCATACCCGCTGCTTTTAATTCTTTATAAAAAGTTGCTGCTGCTGTTGCAAATTGTTTGGCACTAGTTGGACCATATAATACACTGCTAAGCTCTTTTAACAGTCCAGGAATTTTTTTAGATACCACCTCTAAAATTTCTTTTATTTTTTCAGGGTCGGGCATTCCTTCATGTTTATTCATTTTTTATTACCTCCATTTTCATTTTTACTTAGGGTGATCATATTATATATTAAAGCCGATCATTTTTGACCACTTTTTTATTACCTTATCAGTTAGGCTATAAACATTACGTGAACCTTTCAATTTTTTTTTAATAATTTCTTTTTCTTCCAATTCTTTTACTCTATCACGAATTATTCTTCTTGAGGCTGTTCCACGTTTACTTCGCACAAGTTCTGTAATTTGTGATATATTCTGTTCAGATTTATCAAGTAAAACTCTTACTATTTCTCTTGATATATTATCTTTTACTTCAGGAAGTATCATATCTGGTGTTAGGCCTCCGTGATCCAATAAAAGACCAGTTATTCTCATATAATTCTGTGTAGTTCTACTTACATCTCTAAGAGGTTTTATTATTACAGATAGCATTTTTTCTAATTCACTTATACGTTTATTTAATTCTTTTACTTCCTGTTCTAGATTCTTTGCCACATCCAGTGTGGAATGTATTTTAGTACATAGGTTTTTCCTATCATTTTTTCTTTTTTAAGTCATTATTAGAATATTGATTAGAAGAGTCGGTTTTGAATTTAATAATAAATCATTATATAAAATATGAGAGGTTAATCATGTTTGCATAGGAAATATAATTCATATTTATTACTTTAAAAATCTTTATTTAATGATAAATCTGAACGTAAAACCATTTGAAATTGCATATTTTAATAATTTGTACAAAAATTTAATATTAAAATTTAAATTAACATGTTTTTTTCTTATTTAGTGGGGGAAAAGTATGAAGAATAAAATAAGTGGAATACTTGTTTGCACGATAATGATAGTCGCTACTGTTTTACCAGTAGTAGCAACGGAAATTAAAATCAAAAATCCATATTTGTTTCGGCCAAATGTTGATTGGGAAGCAACATATGGCGGCGATCTTATCGATTGGGGCAACAGTATTCAACAAACAAGTGATGGCGGGTTTATTATTTCTGGTACTTACTTAAGAAATGCTTGGTCTTTATGGTATAGTCATTTTTATTTAATAAAAATCGATTCTAATGGAAATCAAGAATGGACCCAAATATATGGACAATACGATTCAGAACATGTTGGTAAAAGTATTCAACAAACAAGTGATGGCGGATATATTATTGCCGGTTTTGAAGGAGTCGCCAATAGATATAATGCTGTTTTACAAAAAACAGATACAAATGGAAATATTGAGTGGTCATGCACCTTCGGTAATCCTAGTGTTTATGATTTAGCTCAAAGTGTTCAACAAACAAGTGATGGTGGATACATTGTTGCTGGGTGGACACAGACCTTCGGTATCGGGGGAGCATGCGATGCATGGTTAATAAAAATTAATGCCAATGGTGAAGAGGAATGGAATCAAACTTTTGGAGGAACTGATGTGGATGTAGGTAACTGTGTTCAACAAACTACTGATGGTGGATTTATTATTGCAGGAGAAACAGATTCCTTCGGCATTGAAGGAGATGTCTATTTAATTAAAACCGATTCTTTAGGAAACGAAGAATGGAGCCAAACATTTGGTGGAGATAGATGGGATGGTGGTCATTGTGTTCAACAGACAACAGACGGAGGATACATAATCAGTGGATGGCACGAAATTGAGTTTGGAAATTTTGATATTTATTTAATAAAAACAGATTCACAAGGAAACAAAGAATGGAGCCAATTTTTCGGAGGAAGCAAAAGTGATGAGGGATATTCTGTTCAACAGACTAAAGATGGCGGATATTTTATTACAGGTTATTTTACTGACCCTATAAAATTAGATCCTGATGTTTATCTAATAAAAACTGATGCATCAGGAAAGGAAGAATGGAGTCAAATATTAGATAAAGATGATACCGAAGATATTGGTTATTCAGGTATACAAACATCCGACGGTGGTTATATAATTACTGGGTATACTGGTTTTTATAAAGAAGAAAATCTAGACGTTTGGGTAATTAAAATCGGGGCTAAAAATCAAGGACCAAATAAGCCAGAAATTAATGGCCCAACTAGTTTAAGACCAAATGAAGAAGGAACATACACCATTTCAGCAATTGATCCAAATAAAAACAGGGTTTATTTCTATGTTGATTGGGGTGATGGAGATATAATAGAGTGGGATGGACCATATGACTCAGGTCAAAATGTTTATTATAAACACACGTGGGATAAAGGTAAAGTTACAATTAAAGTAAAAGCAAAAGATAATTTTGGTTCTATGAGTGATTGGAGTGAAATTGTTGTAAATATCCCAAGGGGTAGAATATCAAATTTCAATATTTACTCAGTTTTTTATGATCAATTCCCAATTCTTTTACACATACTAGGACAACTAAACACTCTAAATTTTTATAAATGTAAATATTCCTAATGGTACTAATTGTTCATCATATAAAAATGGGTATCCTTCAATTTTGAATATAGGAACAGGCAGATCTATTGGATTGTTAGGTGATTTGTACGTAGAACCATTATCTGTTCCTGAATCATATGCATAAAGTGTAACGGCTTTTTTATCAACGAATGCTCCATTTTCAAAAAGATTTAAACTATCCACACCAACAAACCAATCAGGGCTTGGTGCTATCATAGTTACCAAGGTAACAAGTGGGTATTCTTCTTTTACTTTAAAGAATAAACTGGTTGATCCTGGTGAGGAACCGATTCCATTGCCTGATAACAATTTATAGGCTGTTCCATCGGAGATTGCATCGTTGATATAATTAGTTAAAGGATCTTTGCTTCCTGTTTCAGCCATGTTTTTTATACCAAGAGATGCAAGTTTTCCTTCCTTCCAAAAAGATACTTTATCGTTATGAGATGCTCCTATTAGACCTGAAAAATGTGGATTTGGTGGAAAATCATCAGGATGTGTTTCTTCGCTCCATGTAGATTTGAATATAACTTTATATGTTACAGCATCACCGTTTTCTATACATCCAGAAAATAATAATGTACCTATAAATAAAACAGCTAATAAAAATACTAATTTTTGTTTTGTTATCATTTTTTCCTCTTTTAATATTTATTATTCAAAAATAGCAAATCAAATTAATATTTTTTATTTTTTTGAGTAATCTTGAATTTGTTCAAGATCATTAACCATATTTTGAAGCTTTTTCATAGCTCTGGTTTTTCTAACTATTTCATCCATATGATTACGAGAGTATTCCTTGACTGCTCTTCTTATAAATTCAGATCGAGTAGCATATTCTCCAGATCTTACAAACATATCAATAATATGAGTATCCTGTCGAGATAGCCTAATCGTCATTCTAATATCTTGCATAAAAATCCCCCATTATTATTTATTTCAATAACGTTTTTATTATTTATAATTTTAGTTTATGAGCTTTTGTTATCACTTATTTAAATACAAATGATCAAATCAAGATTTTGAGACAAGTGATTAAGATAAGTTTTACATCTTATGATTACTATGTCATATCTAGCAGAAAAAATAAAAGACTATTATGCAAATGATTTTTCCTTTGGAATAATGATTTTTTCTTTTTCATTGCCTACATTTTCTGTTTTTCCTTCGATAAACAATTTTCCAGTTAGACAACAAATATATGCATCGAGTTCATGTTTGGTTTTAATTTTTACATCCAAAATTGCAGCGGTTTTCTTGTAATTTTTATGATAGATCCCTAGTATCTTTGTAGTTGCAGTAGGAAATACTTCAATTACGGGACCAAGCTTTAAAAGCTGTGTTGCAAGTTTTGATCCTCGTATTGTTAATGGTATCATACCAGGTAGGGTTGGTGGAAAAGCCTTGTATTTTTTAAGTATTATATCGGCTTTTCTAATCTTTGGTTTTCCAGACATTATTGGCGCGTCGATTGCAATAATATCTGGTTTTAATGTACTTGCGATTTCTAGTATTTCTTTGTCTTTATTTACTGTTTTTATGATTATATCGTTGTCTTTAAAAATACATATTCCAGTAGGATTTTTTGATTTTCCTGCAAGATCAATACCTAATATTTTCAAATTTATCACTTTATGGAAAAATATTTACATGGAATAATTGATTTTTGTATAATATTTTTCCTCATAAAATTAAAAATGACAGATGTAGATAATATAATAAACAAGGTTGTAAACGACCCAGACTATATTGCTTGTTTAGATGAAAATGAAATAAGTGACTATTTAGATAGAGTAAAGCCTATTTTGGAAAGAGAAAAAGCATTGATTGAATTAAATGGAAATGTTGTGTTTATTGGGGATACTCATGGAGACTTTAATACAACAAAAGCTATTATTCAGAGATTTTTTAATGTAAACCATTTAGTTTTTCTAGGAGACTATGTAGACCGGGAACCAATGAAATGGGGATCTATTTATAACATCACATATTTGCTCCTTCTAAAATACATTTATCCAGAAAAAATAGTTCTCTTAAAGGGCAATCATGAATGCAACTATGCCATTCCTTGTTTTCCATATGAATTTGAATTTGAGATAATTCAAAGATATGGTTCTTCTGATTTACATGGAAAATATGTTAATATATTTTCATTAATGCCATTGATGGTTATTACAAACAACATATTTGCAGCACATGGAGGAATTTTAAAGGATGCTGATTTAGAACAGTTGAAAAAAACAGGAAAAAATGATTTGAGAGCTATCGAATCACTTGTGTGGAGCGACCCAGTTGTTTCACCAACTTTTAGAGGAGCTGGTAAACCATTTACTGAAGATGATTTAGTCAAATTTTTAGATGAGATAAATGCTAAAGTTTTCATTAAAGGGCATGATTATAATACTCTAGGTATTAGTATATATAGAGACAGATGTATCACAATATTTTCATCTTCTAGATATAAAGAAATGGGTAATCGTGGGATCTTGGTAGCTAGAACTGATAAAAAAATATCTAAAGCTAGTGATCTGGTCTTGGAAGATTTTTCATCTGGAAGATGGATTACCTATGAGGCTAAAAGAATATGAAATGTGAAAACAATTTTATTGTTATTTTGAAGCATGCAAGAATTATTAATTATTAAAAAAAGGTTATTTTTCTTTTACAACTTTCACATAGATACGATGGTTTCATTTTTGCCTCCCAAAGGGAATTTGAAAATTGCATGACACATTGATTGCTGCAATGTTGTAAACCTAGTATATGCCCAACTTCATGTTTAGCTTCTTTTTCTATTAATTCATTACTGGATAATCTGTAAATCGATAGAATAGCACCTCTATGTGATAAAGCATATCCAAAAATGAAGTTCATACCTTTGCAGTAGAGATCTTTTTGTATAACCCATAGAGCAGTGTCCGTCTTTATTGTTTTTATAAGATATGTTAGTAGGATATCTGCATTGTATTGATCTCTCTGCGAGTTATATACTTCTTTAGGTAATTCTAATTCTCCTCCAATACTAACATCTAGTATATATCCATACGTTTTTTCCAATGCACTTTGTATTTTTCGAATGTTTTTGTTACTAATTTGTGAATGAAAAATTTTCAGCCCCATTATTAGGTACTCCTGAAAGGTATATGTTTTTTAACCTTGCAATTATCCATATTTGTACAGGTTTTACAATTCCTCCTCTGTTTTTGAATGCATCCTCCCATCTCTACATAAGCATATGCAAGTTTTATGTCATCACCCTTTGGGTTCTCACCTTTTATGCCAACTGTGCCGCTCCAATGAACATTTTCAATACCAGATTTTTTTGCAGTATTAACACAATACTCCATCAACTCCAAAGTAGCTCCAGATGAAGTGGCCATTACAAAGTTAGGGCGATACGCTAAAAAACAAACTGGTAGTGTTGTATCAATACTTCCTATGAATTCACATAGCGGTTGTATTTCTTTTTTATGTATTTTTGGTATTACCATAACTCTAATTTCCCAAATTTTCTCCTTTGCTTTTTTACCAAGGTATTCTGCATTTTGTAGCACTGGTTCTATGGGTGCACCAGTTAAAGCCCGGTGGATTTTTTCACTATATGCCTTAATATCAAAGGTTATTGAAGTTGCAAAATTAAGGACCCTTAACAATGATTTTTTTGTTAGGAAGCCATTGGTGTCATAATTAACTTTAACAGTTGGGTCTATTCTCCTGGCTTCTCTTACTACTTCTTCTACCCATGGGAGAGAACAACTAGGTTCTCCACCTGTAAAAAACAGTCTATCCGCACCGATAAGTTGTGCCGAGGAAGATTTCAGATTGTTTAACGCTAACTCTGCCCATTTTCGTGGAGGATAATATCCTTCTACGTCATATGAACATGGGTTATCAGGGAAATTTGAGATTCTCCAATTTTGACAAAAAAGGCACCGGAATGAGCATCCAACTAAGAATGCATCGTAACTAGCTGGTGGCGCAGGATGAAGCATTGATGATGCCGTTACTGGAATACCTATACCGCAGACACCTCGGTCCTCTTCTAATCTATTTACACTACATTCCCAACTGCAGAGTCTACACTCTCTGAGTTCTTCGAGATATTGTAATTCATCATCTTTTCCCTTAATCTGTGACTTTTTCATAACACGTCTCTTTTCACAGCTTGATAGGTTTATAGATTTCTTTCAGAGGCCATTCTATTTCACACTCTGCGTATTTTAAACGTTTCAATGTTGTCTGATATGGGTCCATGACCTCCTCTTCTAAACTTATGAGAAGGTTTTTATCTATCTCAGCTATTTTTTTAAGAAGCGAAACCCTTTCACTAGAGCTTATTATTCTTGGATCAGCGCTCATCGCAGCTACATGAAAACTGCAACCATGCCTAATCAAATTTTTAATACCTTTAAAAGGGAGTTCAAAGCTTTCACTTGCTGCCCCTGTTTTCCGTGTGAAATCCATAGGTGTACCAGCCTTTAAAGAAATTCTGACATACACCTTTTTGAATTCTGAAATCTTTTCCACATACTCCTCGTCAATCCCAAAAGGTATGCCATTTGTCTCTAAAATAAACAACTTATATTTAGAACGCTCAACAAGTTCTAGAACCGATAAAAGATGTTCCTTTCCTAAAGTAGGTTCCGCTCCAGACAATCTCAACTTATTTGTTCCATACTCATCTGCTGCCTGGGATAATCTTTTAAACGCTTCTTCAGAGGAATAAAACCTGCCATATTTCTCAGGGAAATCCCTGCTCCAATCAACCCAACAAAATACGCAACGTAAACAACAACCACAGGTGTAGCCTGTGGCAATACCACCATATACACCAGTTGCATAAAAATCAGTGTATTTCCTCTTTCTTTTTCTGCAAACCAGTTTCTCAGTCTTTCTTGTTAACTCAACTGGATTAAAAGGCTTTGAACTAGGTGTTAAAAATCGAGGGTAACTCTTCATTTTAACCTTCTTTCTATTTTATTAAGTTTTGACATAATTTCAGATCTTGCTAAAATTGAAGAAGAACATCTTTTAAGATCTCTAAAACTCAAAGATCTCTTTGGAAGAATTCCACGGATTGTTAAATCCTCTATTTTTTTACCAAGTTGTTTCCTATTAATTTTAATTTGTTCAGCAGCTTCGTCGAAATTCCTTGCAGTGGAGATTACTTTTAAGAGTTTTCTATCCTTATCATCGATCTCTGCTGAGTATGGTAAAAAACCATGTGTTTCGAATACTTCTTCAACACATTTTTTAATAATGCTTTCCAATTCCTCTGGTTCAAGAAGTAAATAATACTCACTTAGTTCAACAACTTTAACATCTAGTTTTAAAGCAGCTTTTTGTACTGCATCGTCTGCGTAACCCTTGCATATAAGCATAGGCTTATACTCGCAAAGTTTTGCATTTGCATAGGCTCGTCTAATTGAATTAACATCTGCCTTACCAGCTTTTACTTCAACAGCATATCTTTCACTATTTGCATCTTCAGCAATGATATCTACTTCCGCAACCTTTTCGTCCCCCTCCATTATTGCATGATTTGTTGATAAAATATGAAAACCTCTACTTTCAAGTAGTCTTTTTGCAATCCTCTCAGAAGACAAACCTTTTACTTTTGACATTATTTATCATCTTCCATTTTTTTCTTTTTTGCTTCTTTTTTCTTATCTTTTTTCTTTTTTTGTTTTTTCTTTTTCCATGCTTTTAATGTTTCTTCTACCTCGTTAAGTGGTACAATTTCCATAAAATCGTGCTTTATCAATGAAAAAGATGATTAAAAACTTATTTAATCCAAATTAAACTAGAAAAAAATATTTTTTACACCAGGAGGTGCCTATTTCCAATATTAACTCGGTTTAGATATTTCTTTGCAATCTGATAGCATTCTTCAGCTTGTTTTATAGAGGTTATTGGCATGTCAATCATCTTAAAGTCAGGATGAAAACCAAGAAGTGAATAAGGAATATCTTTATTCAGATTTGAGATAAACTTTGCGATTTTTTCTACTTCTTCTCTATCGACATAACCAGGAACCAGAAGTGTCGTTGCTGTTAGAAAATCATTTTTTTTGTATTCTTCAGCGATCCTCTGAAAATTATCTAATGTCCTTTTATTAGATCTACCAGTCAGGCATATATGAAGATTGCAATCAAATGACTTTAAATCAAATTTAATTGTCCCATTTGTTGTATAGGAATACTCTGCAGCTTTTCGAACTAGATCTTTATTTCCTGTCCCATTCCATTCCCAACAAATCTTTAGGTTCATATTTTCTAGTATTTTCTTAGTTGCTCTAAGAAGAAAAGGAAGCTGAGGTTCAGGTGTTCCACCGAAATAGCAGATGCAACGAGCAGCCTTGGCTTCTCTTACTAAATGTTCTATTGTAATATGATCGCCGCTTTCGATAAATTTATGAGTCCAGTTTTGACAAAAGACGCAGTTAAAGGTGCAACCGAATGGGAAAACAGCTAGACTTAAACCTCTTTCTTTACTTCCAGAACAAAACCAAGATGCACAACAATTAGTAGGTATTGGATCATAATAAGTGTGTAAAATTCCTTCAATTGTTTCAAGTTTACCATTGATATTTTTCCTTAGACCACAGTATCCTTTTTTTCCTTTTCCGATTTTACACTTGTTACTACAAATTTTACATTGTAGTCCCCTTTTATCCTTGGGTGGTTCTCCTGGGAGATTATATTCTTCTCTGATTTTTTTATGAACATTTTTTGTAATCTTAAAAGCTTCTTCAGGTTTTTTTCTTATGCAAGATAGACATAATTTTAAAGCGTCAGAAATAAATTCGCTTTCTTTATTACATATTAGGCATTTAGCCTTTCTTCCCTTTGTACCAAGACGTATATTCCACATATTTGATATATGTATCATTAAAATGACACTTAAATTTTGATGTCTTTTTTAATTTAACCAGGTATAGGTGATTAAAAACTAAGGTTTTAATCTTAACCTCATGATTAGAACCCACAAAGTTATAATATTTTTATAATAGTTGAAATGTTTTCGCATTAAATATTTATACCTATATTTCAATATTTTTTTCAATTTTTTCTAATATGTAGGGGTAATTAACGTATTATTGAAATATTCGACAAGATGTTGCATAATTTTAAAATTCTTAAATTTTATATTGATTTTCTATGTCAATCAAAAAAATTACAAAATTATCAATAAAATTGTTCTTTTTATTTATTTTAATTGCTGGTGCTATAGGATCAGCAATTTCTTCAATATGGACAGTTGTACCTGATTCATCTGTTAGCAAAGAAAGCATGCTAGGGTATAAATCACATTGTTCTTTTACACCAATAAGAACATTAATTCTAATATTTTTAGCTGTTGTATTTACTTATGCTTTATTCAGGACAAAATTTCTAAAATTGCTCAGATGAAAATTTTTAGATATTTTTCTATTATTCAACATTTATAATTTCAGAACGTAAATTAATCAACTTCGTCCAAGTACTACCAGCATCCTCACTTTTAAAGATATCAAATCCTTCACATGCAGCATATACAATATTTGGATCGGATAGCGAAAATTCAATATCTTCAACAGTTTTTTCAATTTCTAAAACACCAGAATAACTCTTTAAACCATCCGTAGACTTATAAATTTTATAAGATTGATAACTCTGTGGATTAAATCCAAAAAATAATACTAGATTGGAATCACTAGGTGACACTTTTACAACACCAAAAAAGGGACCAGATTTAGTGGTCCAGGTCTCCCCGCTATCAACGGATTTATGCATCCATTTTGTCTCATCAGAGTATTCATATGCGTAAAAAACCATTCCATCTTTTGAAATATCAAATTTATAGATCTGGTTATTAGCTCCAAAAGGACCAAACTTTGTCCAAATATCTCCACCATCTGTACTTTTTAAAAAACCAAGATTTAAAGATGGATTATCAAAATTTTTACCATACGTATAAAATATTGTCGAAGACGATCCTCGTGAATAGATTTGGCTAAAATCATTTTTATCTGAGCCCGTTGGAGTTAAAGCTTCATACCAATTATTTCCTCTATCGGTTGTTTTAAAAATACCACCTGGAAAACTCATACCTGATAATTGACTAGCAGTAGGTTTTTCTGAACTAAGAGCAGCAACCAAAACATCAGAATTATTTATATCAAAAACAACAGTATGCAAACCAGCATGTGTAAGTCCACAATTAGAAGGAATCCAAGTATCATCACCATTTAGGTGCTTATAAATGCCTGCACCAGCAGCATATTGACCAGTCAAAGGCCCAGGTCCATTTGTCGTAGCAATAAAAACAGCCTCACCACTACCATTGGGGGAAATTGTAGTATAATAAATCTCAGGATAACCAAACTGTGTATGTTTTAATCCCTTGCGTAACCATTCCCAAGTATCACCTCCATCGGTACTTCTAAAAACACCATTTCTCTCTGTTCCTACATATATAATATCTGAATCAAGTGGATCAATTTCTAAAGACAGAAAAACACTATCCCTATCAGCTGGCCGATCTAGCTCAAGTGGCCCCCTAATTATTTCTAATCCATTGCCAATTTCATTTCCGCAATCTTCAAATTCTGTATCTTTTTTCTCTTTAGTATCTGTTGTTTGATCTGAATTACTCTCATCTGACCCTTGTTCAACACATCCATTAAAAACAACTGCTAACAATATAATTGATAATGATAATAACAATAATATCCGCATCCTCATATCCTCGCTTTTTTAAAACATCTAAACATTAATAAAACTACTTGCTAGATATTTCTTCCATCATCTTTATATATTCACATTTTTTCTAAATAATAAAAAAAGAATTTATCAGAGGTATAGATTTTGGATTTAGGAATTAATAATCGTGTTGCAATTGTTACTGGATCTAGTCAGGGGATAGGAAAAGCCATTGCTAGGGGTTTTGCAAAAGAAGGAGCAAATGTAGTAATTTGTGCAAGAAATGAAAAAAAATTACAAAAAACTGCAAAAGAGATTGAAAAATCTACTAAAACAAAGATTTTACCAGTTCAAACTGATCTTAAAAATAAAAAATCTATAAAATCTTTAGTTGAAATAACTGTTGAAACATTCGGAAAAGTTGATATATTAGTAAATAACACAGGAGGACCTTCCCCAAAACTCTTTTTAGAAACATCAGAAAATGAATGGCAAGAAACCGTTGATCTCTTGTTGAAAAGTATTATCAACTGCTGTTATGATGTTATACCCTATATGAAAAAAAAGAAATGGGGGCGAATTATTAATATGACCTCCTTTGCAGCTAAACAACCGGAAGAAAGATTGGTTTTATCTAATGCTATAAGAGCGGGAATTCTAGGTCTTACCAAAACTTTATCCAATGAATTAGCAGAGGAAGGCATTCTTGTTAATGCAGTATGCCCTGGATGGACTCTAACAACAAGAGTTGAAGAATTAGCACAGTCAATTGCGGAAAAGGAGAAAAAAAGTTACAAATCTGTAATATCCGAATGGGCAGATCAAATTCCACTGAAACGACTGGCTCAGCCAGAGGAGATTGCAAATCTTGTAGTATTTCTTGGATCAAATCAAGCTAGTTATATAACAGGTAGTGTAATACAAGTTGATGGTGGTTATATTAAATCACTACTATAGATATGGAAATACTAAAATGACATAGCTTGCAGGTTTTTTCCCTATCTTTGATAAAGAGAACTCTATAAACCTAAAGCTGTTTTAGAGAAATGTTTCAGGGTGGAAAAAATATGGTATATTCACCAAGTGTTGAGGGTAGTCTAATTATTATGGGAATCATTGGTATAATTCTATTTATTTTTCTTATAATGTATATTATTGGTAGTATGAAGACAAATAAACATAAAAAATCTGTTAAAACTTCATCAAAAACTAAAAAACAATCATCTAAAAAAGAATTTGATATTAGTAAAACAAATTACTGTATTGAATGTGGTTTTAAACTTGAAACTAATGCTAAATTCTGCATTAATTGTGGGAACCAAATTAAAACTTAAAATAGCAAAAATAAGAGATTATTCCAATAATTAATAATTTTCTTATTAGTTTCAGAATTAGAGATTATAAGTCGTGTAACTAGCCATATAAGGTCTATTTTTTTCAATCAAATAGTCCATAGAATGATAAAAATGATTGTACAAAGACAAGGATATATTGTTTCGAATTTACCAGTAAAAAATCATCTTCTTCTCCTGTTGATCAAAAATGAAAATATGTTTTTAAAATAGGCGTTTGACTTTTTTCTTTTTTATTTACATTCAATTGTGGTAAGAATAGGGTTAATTTTAAGTTTTAAGTTAACAAGTAAAATTCAACGGTTCAATAATTACATCTTCACATATACCAATTAAAGTAACATTGCCGTCACAAGAATCAGGATTATTCCATATAGGTCCAAAACCAATATATTTCCATGGAACAACCATAACTGGAGGTTCTACTTCTTGATTTATACCATTTAATTTTAAAATAAAATCCTTTTCAATAAAAAAACACAGATACGCATATTTTGAAGTAAACCAAAAAGAACCTATATGAACAGGAAACCACCAAACTTTGTATAGTAAAATCTTGTAACAATCAGCCTTCATAAAAATAGTTTTAATTCCGTTATTTAGTTCATTTTCTTTTTCATTTTCTAATGTTTTTATTGAAGTGACATTTAAGGGAATTGTAATACATACAAGTAAAAAAATAATGAATAAATAAAAGATTTTTTCCCACATTTTCCTTTTAAATCTCATTTTTTCCTCCTAATTTATAAAGATTTTTAAAACATTTTATGTAATTTCAACTTTTGCAAGTGCCACAATACCATTTATTTTCAAACTTATTTTTTACCTCCTCTTATTTACATATTCAGGTATGTAATAATTCAAAGTTTACTTAATTTAAAAAAGTTTATATTAATAATTTGTACAAATAAAAAATATTTTGAATTAAAATAATGATATGAACAAATAATAAAAAACCAGACTAAATAATAGAAGAATTTTAAATTGATTAATAAGTTAAAATTTATTTTTTTAATTTGTAGATAAGGCTCTAACAATTAAGACCTGGTTTTGTTGAAATATTTATTAAGTTTGTTATTGTAAAAGTTAGACTTATCCTTCAATTACCTTTATTGTTGGTTTAAAAATGTATTTATCTGATCCTGTTACATGAACTGATTCATGTACGTCGAAATCTAATGTCAATATTGTGGTTTGACCATCAAGTATTTTAAATGGTTTAATAAGTTTTACAGTTTTTGAGGGAATCTCAAGATCATATTGAATTCCTTCAATAGTAACTAACGCACTATCTACATATAACCTAATTTGTGTATACCATCCTGCTTTTAATTCTGAAGTGCCAAAAAGCTCTGTAACATCCTGTAATGCAATAAGATCAAATGTTTTTTGTTCTTCAACAATTGTAATCCATTCTCCAGTTGATCCATTTCCTTGTAGTCCTGCATAATGAACACTTACATTAGACATTGTGACCAAAGCTTCAGTTATGTCTAAATCAGGATCATCTGTGATTTGTAGAACTAAAGTTCCTTCGCCTTTTTGTATACATCCGCTAAACATACTAGCTAATGCAATTATTAATAATGTAAATAATAATTGTTTTATTTTCATTTTTAAATCCCCCATTTAAAATTAAATTAACAATAGTTAAGCTATTATTTAAAACTTATGTTGGTGTAATGATGGTATTAAAAAAAAGTTCTACTACCATCATTACATTTTTATAAACATTATAAGCAAGATATGGATAAAAAGTGCACTTAAATTAGGGATTGACGCATTAAAAAAAACAACAAATAAAAAAATAGAAATAGCTAATATTGAAATTGCTTTTATTGAAAAAGGTAAATTATTTTATAAATTGAGTGAAAAAGAAATTAAAAGACTGCTTTAGGTGAAAATATGGAAATAAAAAGTGTTTCATCTGAAATGTATAATGCAATCAATTTATTACTTGCTGAAAAACGTACTTCACTTGCAGTTCTGCGTACTGCCATTGCAATTTTTACATTACCATTATCAGTTTTTACTGTTTTGATTGCCACATCGGGTTTATATGACGTTTCAACTTCACTTCATTTTATAATACCTGTTTCAATAATATGTTTGCTTCTTGTCATTTTGGGTGTATATTTAATAATTAGATCTTTTAGAAAAATAAAAGATATTGATTATAAAATCCACGAAATTAAAATAAGTATGGAATGCGCAAATAATACTTTGAAAGGTGGAAATTAAGTTACTTTCCCTTTCGCCAATTGTTTATTGCTCTAAAATGATTTCTTTTATACCATGGTTTTAGTTTAGAGGGTAAAGCCTCACTTACATATCTTATATCCTCAATTGAATAAAATGCTTTAGGATTATACTGTTTAACTAATTTAATTACTTTATCAATATTTTGCCTATTTAATACTGTAAATATAATCTTTACTTTTCCTTTTGATCCTTCCGCATCAACTACAGTTATACCATAATTTGATTTTTTTAAAGCATCGACTAACTCTCTTGCATCTTGACGAGTAATAATCCTTACACCAACAGTTCCTATAGATAATTTTTCATCAATAATAATTCCAACTAAATTACCCATAGCAAATCCAATTGCATAAAAAATATAATAGTAAACATTCGTAAGATTCTGAATTATCTGACTAATAGCTAAAAGCCAGATCAAAATTTCAAAAAACCCTACCAATGGCGCTAGATATTTTATTCCCTTTGATACAAAAATTATTCTAATTGTTCCTAAACTGACATCACAGACACGTGCAAAAAATATTAGAAATGGTAATACTAACCATGCATAAATTTCTGATCCCATAAGGCCAAAAAACTCAACCATTAAATTTCCTCAGATTATCTTTCTCTTTAACAAGGATATTTTCTTATTAAATAAAATAAATTTTTAAGGATATTCCGTGTTTTTCAAGATTTTATCAGATTTTTTCCTTGTATTTTTCTCTCAAACCTTATTAAGATATTCATAGTAAATATAATAATTTTTCATAGTGAATTTAAAAAGGAGGATTAAAGATGCCGCCGAAAAAGAAAAAAATTTCAAAATCATTAAAAGGAGAAAAATCTGCTGAAGAAACATCTGAGGAAGAGGAATTAAAACAACTTGGAATATTTGAAGATGAAAAAGAATTTGATGAAGAAAATAAACAAGATGAATCCTGGAGAGATGTGGGTTAATGTAAAATCTACCTTCACTTTTTATTTATAAAAAAAGGTTAATTAATATTTTGAATATGTGGTTTTTAAAAAATATGTAGTATATGCAAGAATAATTAACCTAAATCAAAATAACATGAATATGAAACAATCGAAGGTCGCAGGATTTTATGCTGGGAAAGATGAAATAAATATCTCAAAATAAGGATTAAATAAAAAAGGGTGTTAGAAAAAATGAAACAAATGGAATTAACTAACCTTATAGATAAAAATGTGATAGTATTAGTTAGATACGGTTTTAAAAAGAAAGTAGAAGAAACTCAAAGTTATGAAGGAAAACTAATTAGTATTGATAAGCTAGGTATTATGCTAGAACGAAATATTGGAGAAACAAATGAAATTATAGTTTATGATTTTTTTACATGGCATAACATCGACGCAATCCGTTATAGGTTAAAAGATTAGAAAAGTTACTTCGTACATATGAAAAGTTATATAATTAACTCATAGATACTGGGTAATTGAAGGTGGGTTTAATGAAAGATAAAATAAATGAATATGGTAGAAATGCAGGAAAGATTTGGGTGGCACTAAATATGTTTGGCCCACAAAATCAAACTTCTTTATTAAAAAATACAAAACTAACCATAAACGATTTTTATGTAGGAATTGGATGGCTTGCAAGAGAAAACAAAATTTATAGGGATAACCTATTTTATACACTTGGAGAAACAAATTTAACAGATAAAATAGGTGAAAACGCTGGGAAAGTTTGGAGAACACTTGAATCAAAAGGTGATGTTGATATATCATCAATTGCAAAAATAACACAGGTAAAAATACAAGATGTCTATTCAGCTCTTGGATGGCTTGCACGCGAAGATAAAATAAAAACAAATTACAAAAACAAACAAATAAAATTTGAATTAAAATAATGATGCTTTCTTAGAAAATACCTGCATCAATCTAATCTTAAACTTTTTGATATTTTAAAGTCTTTATTCATTTTTTAGAAATCATTTATTTAATCTATCATCTCAATATGAAATATAAAAAGTGCAGATCAATTGAAATAAGGACATCATGATGTGATATTTGTAAAGTTTTTTTCAGAATTATTCTGTTTTTATGTTTAAAAGAAAAAAAGGCTTATGAAAAATAATTAAGTACATAATTATTAATTATATTTGATTATATGGCTAATATTTGGTCAAGTATTTATCAATATTTAGAACCATATATGAACATCTTACAAATTATACTAATAATAATTGTAGCATTTATTATTTTTAGTTTAATTTTAAAATTAATTAAAAAGAGTTTGTTAAAAAGAGTAAAAACAAAGAAGCAAGTATCAAATGTTTCTACCTTTATTGACTTACTAAAATTTTTGTTTGTCATTTTTTTATTAATAATTGTATTTTCTTCATATTATGGTAGATGGAGTGATTTCGGTTTTATCGCAGGACTATTAACTGTTGCACTTGGCTGGGCATTACAGAAACCTATTAGCGGTGTAGTTGCTTGGTTAATACTTACAATTAGAAGACCAATACATATTGGAGATAGAGTAATTATATCTGATATTAAAGGAGATATTACCAATATTACACTTACACATATTTTTCTAGATGAGGTCGGAGGAACTATAGTTGGAGAAGAAAAATCAGGTAGAACTGTTATGTTACCGATTTCTATAATTTTTGAAGAAGAAATAATTAACTATACCCATAGAGATGATTATATTTTAGATGAAGTTACAACTGCAATAACATATGAAAGTAACTTAGAAAAAGCAGAAGAGGTATCAAAAAAAGTACTATCCCTTCCCATTCATCATATATTGTCCCTTGAACAACAGGATTACATAATCAATAAAATTAATAATTTCATGAGGTGATATTTTATAAAAATATTAGTAACAGGTGGAGCAGGTTACATCGGAAGTGTTTTAGTTCCTGAACTTTTGAAAAAACACAAAGTAAGAGTATTAGATAATTTAACCTATGGATACAATGGTATTATTGCTAATTTTAGTAACCAAAATTTTGAATTTTTCTTTGGAGATATTCGAAATTCAATTGTTCTGAAAGATTCACTAAAAGATGTTGATTTTGTTATTCATCTAGCAGCAATTGTTGGCTATCCTGCGTGTAAAGCCAAACCTGACCTTGCGCATGATATTAATTATCTTGGGACAAAGAATTTAGTAAAACATTGTAAAGTCCCAATTATCTTTACTTCATCAGGCAGTAACTATGGTCAAATTCCAGGGATTTGCACCGAAAAAACACTACTTAATCCATTAACAATATATGGACAAACAAAAGTTGAAGCTGAAAAGGAAATACAGAAAGCAAACAATTATATCATCTATCGTTTTTCAACTGGTTTTGGTTTATCCCCTAGAATAAGATTAGATTTACTTGTTAATGATTTTTTATACCGTGCTATGAAAAATAAAGAACTAATTGTTTATGAGAAAGACTACTGGAGATCATTTATACATGTAAAAGATATGGTTAGAAGCCTTTTTTTGCTATAGAAAATTTTGAAAAGATGAAAAACGAAATTTACAATGTTGGATCAGAAAAACTTTGTCTAACTAAAGAAGATGTTGCCCAAAAAATCAAGGATTATGTTGATTATTATCTTAAATTTGCTGAATTTGGAACAGATCCTGATCAAAGAAATTATAAAGTTTCATTTAAAAAAATTAAATCTTTTGGTTTTAAAATAAATTATGATCTTGATTTTGGAATAAAGGAAATGATGAAGGCATTTGAATTTATTGAACCAAAAGAATTTTATTATAATAATAAGGTTTTTAAATGAACAAGAATAAACAAGAATTTTCACCTATAATTAGAGAAGTTAAAGAAAAAGATGCAAAAGAAATTTTTAATTTGTTAAATGATCTCGATAGCGAAACTAAAAACTTTTTTCATCCTCATCCTTTTAATTTTGAAACTATTAATAGTATATGCAAATCCCAAGACGATCATTATTTTGTCATGATACTAAATAAACAGATAATTGGATATTCTTTTCTACGTTTATTTGGATATAAAATACCAAGTCTTGGTTTAGTAATAAAAAGAGGATTTACAAGAAAAGGTTATGGTACAATTCTTATGAATTGGACAATAAACCAAGCAAGGCATTTAGGATATAAAAAGGTGATTTTAAAAACATATAAAGAAAATTATCCTGCTCAAAGATTGTACAAAAAATTTGGATTTACTATCTTTGGTGAAAGTAAAGATAAAAGAGAATATAGAATGGAATTAATATTATAAAAATTAATAGATTATTTAATAAAAAAAAACCTGTTTTAATAGGGATATTTTTTTCCTAAAACCTCTGTTGAAGAAAGAGCCGCAATTGCACCTTCTGCACATGCAGTAATTACCTGCCTTAAACCACCAGTAATGTCCCCTGCGGCATAAACGCCTTTAATATTTGTTCTTTGCTCTTTATCAACTATCACATAACCTTTTTTATCAAGTTTACAACCAAGTTCTTTTGCAAGAGCATTTTGTGGCTCTTCACCAATGGAAACAAATACACCATCAACAAAAAGTTTAGAAATTTTATCTGTTTTTACATTATGAAGCTCTAAAAATTCAATTTTTTCTTTACCAAAAATTTTCTCAACATGTGTATCAAAGATAATATTAATGTCCTTTTGAATTGCTTCATCTTGATAAGCCTTTTCAGCTCTTAGTTGATTTCTTCTATGTATTAGGTTTACTTCTTTACAACCTATTTGTTTCAAATAAATTGATTCAATTACTGCAGTATTACCCCCTCCAATTACTGCTACTTTTTTTCCTTTAAAAAAATAACCATCACAAGTTGCACAATATGATACTCCCTTTCCCTGTAGCTCTTTTTCTCCAGAAATTCCAAGTTTTCGATACTCTGTCCCCATACAAAGGATAACTGCTTTTACTAAATATTTTTCATTTGTCGTTTCAATTGTAAAATTACTTCCTTTTTTCACTATTTTTTTTACTTCTTCAATAAAATGTATATCAGTGTATTTCAAGGTATGCTTCTGCATTTTTTCCATAAGATCCATTCCAGTAATTTCTTCAAAACCTGGATAGTTTTCAATCTTTGGAGAAACATTTGCAAGACCACCACCCCCTATTTTATCAAAAACAATAGGTTTAATTCCAGCCCTTACTGCATATATTGCTGCTGTGTAACCTGCAGGTCCTGCACCAATTATTGCCAGTTCATAATCCATAGACAATCCCAATCAAATTGCTAATATTTATTTTTTTATTATAGAAGTTTTTCTTTTAAAATTGCGTATGCCTCATTTGGTGAATTAATCTCTTTTAGCATTTTTTCAAAAATATAAAGGCCTGAACTGTCATTATTTTCAATAAAGGGAATCATCTTATCAACCCGGCAGGGAACTCCCCCCATGATTAAGAGAGCAATAGCGGTTTTTGTTCCTTGAGGAGAGTAAACACCAGATACCTTTGCATATCTGCAAAGAAGAGCTGATGCCTTTCCAAGAATTTTTTTTCCAATAACTGACCCGTTAATATCTTTACCCATCTCAATAATTGTTTCTAGAATTGATCGCACTCCATCCCCTTTTTTCTTCTTCCATATTTTTCCATATTTGACAACAACTACAGAAATATCTTCGGTTGCAATCACATTTCTTGCAAGTTCAAGATCCTTAAGAATTTCTTCACTTAAAACTGTCATATACCTCTAATATCACAGAATTTAAAATAAGGTTTAATCTTTTCTAAAGTATCAAATAAATCATCTTTTGAATATGGATTGGCATTTTCAAGTTTAGAAGAAATAAGAGGAACATCACCTTTGAACTGTTGAAGATAGTATTTTTTAGATCCTTTAAGCAATTTTCCGATACTAAGGATATCTTCCTTTGTTAAAAGACTAGGAACAAAAGTTGTTTTAAACTCGTAATCAACAGAAGAATTACGAATTATTTCAATTGATTTTTCAATCTTTTTTATATCTGTTTTTATTCCAGACAATTGGTCATATTTATCAATAGGTGCCTTAATATCCATAGCAATGTAATCAACAAGTTTTTTATCAATAAGCTCTTTGAGTTTTTCTGGATACATTCCGTTTGTGTCAATTTTTATTTTATAACCAAGTTTTTTCACTTTTTCTATAAACTGGACAATGTCCTTTTGCATAAGTGGTTCTCCACCGGAAATTACCAATCCTTCAAGCAAGCCTTTTCTTTTTTCAAGAAATGAGAAAATATCTTTTTCGGAAATATTTTCAACATTACCTAAAACAAGGTCTTTGTTATAACAAAAAGGACAACGGAAATTACATCCAACTGTCCAAATTATTGCACTAATTGTATCAGGGTAATCCAAAAGTGATGTTTTTTGAAGACCACCTATGTTCATTTCTTAACCATAACTTTTTCCATCATATCAAATGTTTTACGATCTGAAAATTCCTGCTGTTTGCCTTTGTTCCATTGATTTACAGGCCTTAAATAACCTACAACTCGAGAATATACCTCACATGCTGTAATTATTTTATCCCTAACACAAATAGGACATGTTTTATGTTTACCGGCAATATATCCGTGATTTGGACATACGCTAAAGGTTGGAGTTAGAGTATAATATGGTAAATGATAATTCTCTGCAATCTTACGTACCAGCTTTCTAACAGCACCAAAAGAGGGTTCTTCTCCAAGGAAGATATGCAAAACGGTTCCACCGGTATATTTTGATTGTAGGGAGTCTTGCAAATCTAAAGCTTCAAAAACATCACTTGTATAACCAACAGGTAACTGTGTAGAATTTGTATAATAAGGTTCTACTCCTTTACCGCCATTTCCACCGTTATATTTTTCCTGATTATAAATTCTAATATCAGGATATTGGGCTTTATCAATTCTTGCAATACGATAACTTGTATTGTGCAAACAAACCAGTCCACTTCCACCAAGGAAATTGTTGACAAGATCATCCTTTATATCAACTTCAAAATCGTAAACATATTTAGTGGGTTTTAGTTTTTTAATTTCCTTAATTTCATCCCAATATATATCAGAGTTAATCATTGTTCTAAGTTTTTCAAATGTTTCATCTTTTTCTTCTACATAGATCGAAAGTTTCTCAATGATTTTTCTAAGATATTGAATGCTAATTCTGTTGATTCTAATATTTCTATTAAAACTGTCTTTATGAATATTTATATCAGATGGTTTAATGTTATATTTCTGCATTAATTGTTTTAGAATTTTAGGGATATTAGGTAAAATTTCTCTTCCCGAATGAGCATTGTCTGTGCTAAAATCCTTTTTAAGTATTTTTTTGAAAAACGTACTTAAATTATCAGCACCAGTAATAGATATAACATAATTATCGTTCCACTTTGAATTATAATTTGTTTTTTTATCTACCCCGATCTTTGTAAGAATCCCAGATCTAAGAAGAAGTAAATTCAGACCTTCAGATAATTCCTTAGAATTTGTATATAACCATATTGAATAATCCCGTTTATCTTTATTTTTATAAAAAGAACCGTCACCAAGATAATAACCTCTTAAAAGACCTGTAATGCATTTAAGAGAAGATGAATAAATAAAATTCGGTATTTCTTTAACTTTAGATTTACCTTGGAAACAAATTTCTTTAAAGAAAAAACCGATAGACTTACTCAAAGTAACAGAATAAAGAGTTTTTCGTGGTTCCTTACGGTTTTGATTAGCAATATGAGCAGAGCTAGGACCAAATATTTTTTCAACAGATTTCAGAAACTGATCTACAAGATCCTTGTCAGTATTAGTGAATTCACATCTTTTAGTCAACCATCCCTCAGAAAGAAGGCAACCAATTATAAAACCAAGATCTTCATTAACTGGTATCAAAACCTTAATTGGGTTGGTATTCTTTGAAGATCGATAGAATAATTTTGAGTTTTTCAACACATTTTTTTGTATCTTGATATCTAAATCATAAATCAACTTCAGAGGAATAACACCCCTTTTCCTCCACATATACTTTACATCTTTCCATTTAGATTTATAGTTTTGATTACACCATCTTTCTATTCTTGATTCTTTGAGTAGGTGTTCGATAAAAGTAGATGGGAATTTTCCATATAGTTGGTTTTTAAAGGACGAGTTTTTGAACAATTCAAATAAATTAAACTCTTTATAGCGTGATTCCATTTCAATATATTTTGGAATAGCAATAGGGGTACCAATATCAAGATCTCTTACATAGATCTCCTCAGGTGATCCCTCCGAGTTCAATGAAAAAACACTGTGTTGTCCGGTAACTCTTACTTTTCTACCAGAACGTGTGGTTATTTCATACATTGACTTACCAAAGTGTCTTACAAGGGCAGTAACCGGGTATTTTTTAATTTTTTGCGTCCTCCTACTAAACCCATAGGTAAACAACTTCCCATATGGAATTTTAAGAACCTCGCTAGTCCCAACCATATAAATATCGTTTTTATTGCTCTCTAGATAATAATCAATTAATGGACCAATTGCACTAAATCTTGGGTCACTTTGAGAGATAATTACTCTTTCATCAGGTGCTAAACTACCCTCCGCAGGAGTTGCTTCAAGGTTAAAAATATCACCAGTTTCCTCCTGAAAATCCGCTATCTTATCCCGCATATGATCAAGTACTTTCTCAGCAAAAGCTTTACCTTCCTTATCACCAATACTTTTGTTCATAAAGTTCAACAAAGCATCATTCATTCCAATCAAGCCAATGGTCGAAAAATGATTCTTCCAGTATTCCTTAAATGTTTTTTTAACATCAGATAAATAAAATCGTGAATACGGATGTAGACCGCTAAAAGTGAAATTTTCGATTATTTCACGTTTAATAATAAGACTTTGTTTTGCTAAATCCATTAATTTATCAAGTCTTTCAAAAAAGTCATTATCATCTTTTGCTAGATATCCAATTTGTGGCATGTTTATTGTCACAACACCAACACTTCCAGTTTTTGGATTAGCTCCAAATAAACCTCCACCACGCTTTCGAAGTTCTCTGTTGTCTAATCTAAGTCTGCAGCACATGCTTCGTGCATCATCTGGATTCATATCACTGTTAATAAAATTGGAAAAATATGGTATTCCATATTTAGCAGTCATCTTCCAAATAGGTTCAAGTCCCTCATTATCCCAATCAAAATCTTTTGTAATGTTATAAGTAGGGATGGGAAACGTCATTGGTCTCCCTTTAGCATCTCCCTCATGCATGACTTCTGCAAATGCATAGTTTATCATTTCCATTTCATCAACGAAATCACTGTAGTTTTCATTTTTTAATTCTCCACCTATGATAGCAGGTTCATCTGTCAAATAGCTAGGAATAGTAAGATCTAAAGTTATGTTTGAAAATGGTGAATTATGATAAAACACTAGACCAGTTCCTCCAACAAAATTTTCTTCGCAACCATTGATGTCCACTGAAATATCATATTCCCATTTTGAGCCGTTTTTATAATCATTTATTTCATAAACTGGAACACCAGCTGTTTCCTCAATGATTATCTCAAGCTTTTTCCTAGGATTTTTATATATAAGTAGGGTTCCAGCTCTATCTTTATTTTTTGGAACTACCCGAACTCTCCATCCGTTTACTATGCTTAGCATCGATATGCCAGTTAGAAGTTTATCTGACATTGAGGAATATGTTATTCTTCTCGATTTTTTATCATTATATCCATCGCCTTTGAACAGTGTCTCTAAGAAAATATTTCTATAATTTGGATTCAGATCAAATATGAAAGAAGGTATAGTCTTTTCTTTTGAGGTAGCTCCACCTATGTATGGGAGTAAATAAGTGTATAGTCCACTCATTTTCATATTTGAAATGATTGTATTTGTTTTACTATGGTTTTTATTGCTATATCCTCTGGTTTCTTCTATGGTAGCTTTAATTCCTAATGCTTTTGCAACTTCAAGGATTTCCTTGCTTTTACTTTTTCTCTGTGAAATCACAATTCCTGAATGAGATGCTTTTCCTTCTGTTATAAACCAAGCGACTAGCTTTACGAAATTCTTAAGTTTCTCTCCACTTAGATATCTATCATAAAGGTTTTCGTTATATGGTTTTATGTAAATCTTTGCATCACTTCTTAATTCATCCGAATATTTAATATAGGTTTCAAAAGTAACAATATTATTTCTAAAACCTTCATACAAAGTGGATTTGTCAGATCTTCCATTTTTATAAAGAAATTCCTTTAATGAACCATATAAGTTACCAATTTTTTGCTTTATTGATGGTACATCCTTTGCCTGAATAAATATTCGTTTTTTTATTTTTTCAGGGATTTCTTCTATCAAATCAAATAAATCAATTCTGTCATTATTACCTAAAATATTTTGTTTGAGTTTGTTAACTGCTAGTATGTGGTTATTTCCATTTAATGTTGAATTTGGTTTAGCACATTCTAGTTCTTTTGCCATGACAGGTTTAATGTGATTGCTATTGCTTCTGAAGAGTGAATGAGCTGGGGAAACTTTTAGAACACCTGAACCTGTCCTTATTTTTTTAAATCCATTAGTTATTACCCTATGTTTAATCAATGCTTTTATCGGGCTCCATTGAATCTCACCTTTTTTGTTAAAGCTCATTACTTCAAATTTGTTATTTGGTATTACTGCAAATGAATCTTTAGAAGGATTGCCATAACCATCTACATTATTTATTATTGATTTTCTATTTTCTCCAAATTTTTCTTCGATTAGTTTTCCTATTAATTCAACCTTTATTTTACCATCTTTTCTATAAATTATGGGTTCATCATGAGCTAAAGATTGGAAACCTACTCTTGTAGGAACATTCATATTGAATAAAAATTTCTGCATCTCTTGTTTAACATCACCATATTTCAGACCATCGTATCTAATAAAAGGTGCCAACAAAGAGTCAAAGTTAGATAGAGCTTGTGCTCCAGCTGCTTCCCCCTGAAGTGTATAGAGATAATTTACAATTTGCATTAGTGCAGTACCGAAGTGTTTTGCAGGTTTACTTTCAATTTTTCCTGCAACTCCCTTGAAACCTAACAGCAATATGTCTTTTAAATCCCAACCTACACAGTTATGGTTCCACATTCCATTTACTATCAGAGTGTTTGATTCAGTTGTGATATCATAGATGTAATCATCCATTATATCTGTTTTTTCATTGTTTAAGACCTTATGCCAACCAGCTCCTTCTGCCCTCCATGCTCTTGAAGAGGTTTGAGCAGATGCGTATTTAATCGAATTTAAACAACAATCTATTTTTCTAAAACTTATTCCATATAAGGGATAATTTTGAGTAATAAGTCTGCCATTGAGATATCTTGTAGAACCAACTCCTTCCAGATTCCTGTCTCTAATAGTATAACCAAAAATGTTCATAACAACAGCTAGTTGTTCAAGCATTGTTCTTGATGCTGTTCTAAGCTCTAGACTAGTTTTCGAGCTATTTACTGAACCGTCTCCATCAAGCAGTCCTGCAATTACACCTTTGATAAAATCTTGGTTATATGTAAGTATTTCATTTGGTAGATGCTTTTCTTTACATTTTCCTGTTAAATTAAATATTTCTTTGAATAGGAAATTAACTAAGGTAGAGTTTACAATTCTGAGTCTTAATAGATCATTTTCTTTCATCGAATAAATTCTGCAACCAAGTTCATTTGCGCCTTTTTTAAATTTTTCAATTATCTTTTTATTTTCTACTGTATCTTTTTGAGTTATTCCGATCCTATGCAGCTCCATGTAGCCCTCGGCTAGATAAAATCCAACAAGATATCCAAGATTTTCAGTTAGTTCTATTTTATTTGGTAAACAGTCTGCATTATTTGAAGTAGAAATAATTCCATTTATTTGTAGGTCGTTTGAAAATTTTTGGTATTCTTCCAGTGGCATTCCTTCTATGAAAAAATCTAAAATATCTTTTTTATAAAGCTCATCAGCCAAATAAAGATATTTTTTATAAAAAAGATTTTCATTTTTAAGCAACTCTTGTATATCAACCGTTAAAAGTTTATCTTCTTCAGGAATAATATCTTTTGCTTCTTTGAAAATTTCATCACCCAGAACCATTGGATGGTCTTCAGTAACAATTACAGATCGTCCACCTTCGTTTTTTATAAAATGCATTTGTATTCGTTTTGCTTTTTTTACAACTCTCAGAACTTTAGTCCAACCATCCTTATCAAGCACCTCAATTTCTTTTGGATATCGTGCCCATGCATCATCCTTTTCTGAAATAAGGTTTTCTTTTGAATTGGTATTTTTATAAAGATCCTCAAAGGATGTTATCAAGATTTTTCCATCGACCTTGGCAATTATTGTTTCTTTACCAAAATAGGTATAAGCTCCAAGAGTACCAAGATCATGAATATGAAACTGACCATTAGTATGAGCCTCTCCTATTTCTGGTGGATATATTTTATTCAACCAATAGTGAGATATGATATTTTCAGTTGCATAAACATTTAATCCCTGTAATGAATAGGCCATGTTACTGTTCTCTTGTACCTTCCAATCCATCATTGATAAATATCCATCGACAACATCGATATCTTTCAGAAGTCCTCCAATTTCTCGGATATCTTGATGTTGTTTCCTATACAGAATATAAGCCTTTGCTGTTCTTGCATGACCCTCCTCAATCAGTGTCTTTTCAACAACATTTTGAACTTGTTCAACAGTTGGAATTTCCCCTTTTTTTAACTCCTTTTCAAGTCTTATCAATACTTTATCTGTTAGTTCAGTTGATTTTTTATAATCCTTTCCGCCAACTGCTTGGGCTGCCTTCCAAATCGCTTCTGTTATTTTTATTGGATTAAAATCTGTTATTTTCCCATCTCTTTTTTTAATTTTTCTTATCATTTTTTACCTCTCCAGTTGATTGATTTATTAGATTTTTAACCTCTTTTTCAAAAGATGAAAGGTCAGTAAATGATCTATAGACTGATGCAAACCTGATATAGGCCACATGATCAGTGTTTTTTAAAGCATCCATTACATATTCACCAATTACAGAGGTTTCAATTTCTTCATTACCAAGTCTTCTTATTTTTTCTTCAATTGAATCAACTATTTTTTCAATTTCATCATGACTTACTTGTCTTTTTTCAAGAGCTTTCATAATGCCTATTTTTATCTTGTTTCTATCAAATTTTTCACGTCTGCCATCCTTTTTAATTACATATAGTTGGGTCATTTCGATATGTTCGTAAGTTGTGAATCTTCTGCTACATTTAAGACACTCCCTTCTTCTTCTAATTGACAAAGCTCCTGTATCGCGGGAGTCGGTTACTTTTGTTTCAGAATTATGACAATAAGGGCACTCCATTTCAAGCTCTCCAGATAGACATAAGATACAACATATTGTATACTATAATAATTATTCTACATTATATAGTATATAATGAAAGTATTTAAATCTTTTGATTTTAAGGATATTTTAGACATAAAAGACCGTATTTTTAATAAATATTTTTTGTTTTGAATTGTACCAAAATATAATAAAAAGGTTTTATTTTAAATAGTTAGCATAAATAGGTTATCAAAAGTATTAAATTGATTTAAATTTTAATTTTTCAACTACTTTATTTACTAGTTTATCTACATCAATCTTTTTTTCCTCATCTAAAATTTTATCAAGTTTTGCCTGAGTTGCAGGTTTATTTGGTACTGCTTTACAGGGATCAGAGGGTAAAATTGAAAGATCATAGGTTCCAATATCTTTTGCAATTTTTACAATATCTTCTTTATCGTATCCGATAAGAGGTCTAATTATGGGTATTTTTACTGCACTATCAATTACATTTATATTATGAAGGGTTTGAGAGGCAACTTGACCAAGAGAATCGCCCATAACAATTGCATCGGCTTCTAGCTTTTCAGCAATTTTTTCAGCATATCTTAAAAGCATTCTTTTGCAAAATATGCAGGTATATCTATTATTACAATCTTTTTTAAAGGTCTCTAGACTTTCACCATGAGCTGAAATATAAACCTTAAATAAACATTTGGAAATCTTTTTTAGATGAGTTGCTAGAAGTATGAAATTATTAATTTCTCTATCGTCTGTAAAAGGCTTTATATCACCGTGAAGTAAAATTATTTCTTTTGATATTTTTGAAATTAAGTATGTTGCAACAGGGGAGTCAATTCCACTAGATACAAGAGAAATAAATTTCATGATGTTTCATTTGTTATATAATTAAGATATTCTTTAAATCCACCAATAATTGGAATAACTATAATATCAGGCAGCTCATATGAGTGAAGTGATTTGATTCTTGTAATAGTTTTTTTAACGTTCTTATCAACAGTTTTGGCAATAAGAACGCATTCATTATCCATTTCAATTTTTCCTTTCCACTTGTAAATAGATTCGATATTTGGAATTATATTTACACAAGCAACAAGTTGTTCTTCAACTAAGGTATGAGCAATTCTTCTAGCTTTTTTTATATCATCAATTGTTGAATAAACAATTGCAACCATAATCTCCCGAATATCCAAAATAATTACAAATCTTTAAGTGTTTGCATTAAAGGGTATTTTTCCATTTTTATACTATAGATTGTCTCCACAATTTTTATTTTATCTCCATAAAAAAGATGGCTTTTACATTTACAGTCACTGGACCCGAATTTAGAAAAACTTTGTAATTTCCTTTCAAATTTTTTGGCTATATTACACTCTTTTCTTGTTTTACTTTCCTTAAAAAATACATCAACAATCTTTCCATATTTTAAAAAATAATCAATATGCCAATGAACGTTTTTCTTTTTTCTGATATGTCTTTTAATTCTATTTTCAAGGCCATTTAGTGCTGAGCCAATATAAGAGTAAAAACCTTTTTTAAAAAAAATACTTCCAAGGCTACCAATTTTAATGTTTAAATCTTGATTTAATTCGATTAATAAGATATAACTTCCTTTCATAAAATATTAAATTATTTTATCTACTATTTTGTTTAAATCATTCATAAATTTTGAATTCATTAGTTTTTGAATGTTTCCTATAGAATCCTCAAGATCTTTGTCAAAATAAATTAAATTAAGGTAACAAACATTCATTTTTTTTACAATTTCTTTAATATAATTAGATTTTGTCATTTTCATATTTTCAATTAATCCAATGACTGGGAGTTTTAGTTCTTTTAATATATTAATAAGTTTACTAACTGCACCCATTGAAACTTTTGAAGGTGTTGTCACCACTAAAAATTCACTTTTTTTTATAAGTCTAATAACATCCAAAGTTTCATCTCCAATACCTGGTGGCATATCAATTATTAAAAAATCAAGTTCTCCCCATAGTGTAATTGATAGAAGTTCAATAATTATATTTGTAATATCAATGCCACGTAAAGGAGCAGGTTTATCTTCAGAAAAATAAACAATACTCATAAAGCTTATATCATCAATTTTATGGGGAAGAATACCCTTTTTTTCCTCAGGAAAACTGTAGTCTGTTATACCCAATATTATATGAGAAGAAGGACCATATAAATCTATATCTAAAAGACCAACTGTGTAATCCTTTTTTGATAAATTTAAAGCTAGAGTAGAGGCAACCAAACTTTTTCCAACTCCACCCTTGCCACTTACAACAGCAATTATTCTTTTAATCTTTGAAAGCCTGTTATCAATTATACTAAGTCTAGGATCCATTTAGATTATTTCTCCAAATATTTTTCAAGGAAATCTTTTGCAGTTTTTTTCGTCTTTGGACTTTTACTATTAAGTTGTTTTTCAACAAAGCTGATTATTTTCTCTTTATTTTTGGATGAAGAATAAAATTTTGAAAAAGATTCAATAACAGCTGATTTAACGAGTTCAATTTGTTTACCTGGATGGATTTGTTCAACATTTAATAAAATATTGGTAATCCGCTCTTCAAGATTTGGTTTAAAATTTACAATTCTACCAGAGTATTTCAATAGATATATCGGAACTATTGTTTTTTCACTTCTTAAATTATCATAGAATTCATGAAATGTATTTTCAAATTTTTTTTTCTTATCAACAGATGTCAAGTTTGAAATTATAATTATTGATGTTGTTTTGTGATAATTATTGTTACTTTGCATATGGTTTACAAAAAAATCCCAATGAGGATACAAAAAATCAGGATTCTTCTCAGAAACAACATTTAGAACATTAAAACAATTCTCCATATAAATTTGGTTTTTTGATGTAAGCCCATCTAAGTATTCAGATAATAAATTTTTATTTTTTAAAAGTTCATTTGCATAAAAATCAAAATTTATATTTTTCTTATCCAGTCCTTTGATCATATTTATTTCTCACCCTTAATTGATAATATTGAAACGCCTCTGCCTTTTGTTATCTCAAAATCAGGACTTCCACATTTAGGACATCGTGCATGAACAAATGCTACTTCTGGAAGAAAATGTATTGCTTCTGATTCATCCTCATTTAGTTTCTTTTTCATATCATTAAAAGACCAGATATTTTCACAAGATTTACATTTCAATGTGCTTTTTTCAGTTTGAATTTTAATTTTCACATCTTTTAGTTTTCCACCTTGCCCTTTAATAATTCCTTCTAGAGCAAATTCAAAAATGTCTTGTTCAATTTGCTGAAGCTCACCAATATTTATGTTAATTTCAGTAATTTTTTTTAATTTCTCTTTTTTTGCAGCATCAACTGCTGCTGTAAGGATTGATTCAGCTAGTGCCCACTCATGCATGTGAAAGGGGGATAGTAAGGTAATTGGTTTAAAATTTTCTGTAGAAAAATAAAAAAAGACCTGAAAAATACGGCTTAGGAGAATTATGAATTCAGATAAACAAAAATTACTTGGAAGAAGAATTGAACATATTGATATTAAGAAATTTAATAGTACTCCATTAATTGAATCCTTTAATCATATGGCTTTTCAATCAAGAAATTTAGCAAGTGCTTGTAATATTTATGAACATATGTTAAAAGACAAAGATTGTACTATTATTCTTTGTCTTGCAGGATCTCTAGTAAGTGCTGGCCTTAAAAAAGTTATTATTGAATTAATAGAAAACAACATGATTGATATAATTGTATCATCAGGTGCAATTGTGGTTGATCAGGATTTCTTCGAAGGTCTTGGTTTTTATCATTATCATGGCTTTATTAATACTGATGATAATAAATTAAGAGAGTTAATGATAGATCGGATTTATGATACTTTTATTGACGAAGAAGACCTTCGAATTTGTGATATGACTATTAATAAAATTGCTGATTCTTTAGAACCAAAAACATATTCTTCCAGGGAATTTATCTATGAAATGGGCAAGTACCTTGATAAAAACAAAAAAAATGCTGAATCCTTTGTTTTATCTGCATATAAAAAAAATGTTCCTATTTTTTGTCCTGCTTTTTCTGATTCTAGTGCAGGTTTTGGGCTTGTTTTTCATCAAACCAAAAAAAAGAACCATGTTTCAATTGATTCTGTTAAAGATTTCAAAGAGCTTACCAAATTAAAAATAAAATCAAAAGAAACTGGAGTTTTGGTAATTGGTGGAGGTGTTCCTAAAAATTTTGTTCAAGATACTGTTGTTGCCGCAGATATCTTAGGTGTGAGTGCTCCAATGCACAAGTATGCTATTCAATTAACAGTCGCAGATGAAAGAGATGGAGCCCTTTCTGGTTCAACATTTAAGGAAGCAAGTTCTTGGGGAAAAGTTAATCAAGATTTCGAACAAATGGTATTTGGTGAGGCAACAATTACCTTTCCACTACTTGCAAGTTATGTATATCATAATGGAAGTTGGAAACATAGAAAACCAAAAGAACTAAATTTGCTATTTCCATAATTAAAATATATAATTTTTAAGTGGATGCAAAATGGTGAAATATAAAAATTCAGTTTTACTTGAGGCGATTTTAACAGCATTATATAATGTTGCTAGTAGAAGAACTTCTTTAAAATATGCAGATGAAACGATTGGTTCAACTATTAAAACTCTTGAAGGAAAATTCGAGTTTATGAAATATATTAACATTAGTAAGTCAGATATTTCAGAGCAAGGTTTTGCTATTAGTTTTGATTCAGATATAGATAATGTTCGGCCTGAGATTATTGGAAAAGCAATTGAAGCTCTTATTAGGGTTATTTATAATGATATAGGAAATGAAGCAGGACTCTATTTTGTAACAGAATTAAAAGAGCTTGCTGGTGATGAAATATCAAAAATGATAATTAACTGTGAAGTTGACCTTGATCAAATTCAATTTGAGCAACACTATGCATATAGAAGAAGGGTAAGAAAACAGGAAATTGCTGAAGCTGAAAAAGAGGGTAGGGTTAAAAGTAAAAGACCTGATAATTTATTAGGTTACTCTTGGGGAAATGTTTCTTACTGGAGACATGAACCAGGTAGCAAATATTGTACTTTATTTGATAAAGCTGGAAATGTTTTGGATCAGTTAAATCTTGATAGAATTATTCAGAACTATATTGAAAGACTTTCAGGTTATGTTGATATTGATCCAAGGGAAATTGAAAAAGAAACAAGAATTTATGAAAAGGAGTACGAGCTTTTGCAGTTATTACTTGAACATGACATGGATGCAGATACTGCTTTGCATAAATTAAATATATCTAGAGAAGAGCTAAATTATATGATTAGAAAACTATCACATATGGAACTGCTTCAATATATTGATTATAATACTGTAGAACTAACTGATGTTGGAATTGGTTATTTATCAAATAAAGGAAAAAAGAAATAATATTTCTCTCTAGAAATTATGAAATTATCAATGACATAACTGCTTTTTCAGTATGTAACCTGTTTTCGCTCTGTTGAAAAACAACGCTTTGGGGTCCTTCTATAACGCTATTGGTCATCTCCTCCCCACGATATCCTGGAAGACAGTGCATAAAAATGGCATCAGGTTTGGCAATAGATATTGTCTTATCGTTTATCTGATATTTGGCAAATGCTTTCTTTCGTTTTTCAATATCAACGTGTCCCATACTGTGAAATGTGTTAGCATAAACAATATCTGAATCTTTTAAGGCTTCCTCTAAATTTTCAGTTATTATTAACTCTGTATCTTTTTTTGCATTTTCCCTGCAAAAATCCATTATCAATTTATTGGGCTTCCAGGCTTTTGGTAATGCAATATAACAGTTCATTCCTAAAAGACTACTACATATCATAAGTGTATGACATACATTCCAAGGATCTCCCACATAACAGAGTTTGTTACCCTCAATTTTTCCCTTTTTCTCCTGTATTGTCATCATATCTGCAAGACCCTGCAAGGGATGTGTTAGATCAGTTAGAGCATTAATTACAGGATGTTTCATGTACTGTGCATATTCTTCAATAATTTCCTGACTATATGTTCTAAGAATTAATGCATTACAGTACTTGTCAAGAACACGTGCAGTATCTTTAATTGATTCCCCTCTTGATAATTGCATAATCTTAGGAGCAGCAAAAAAGCTCTGCATACCAAGATGAGCAATAGCAGCTTGAACGCTAAACCTTGTTCTAGTGCTTGGCTTTTCAAAAATCAATGCAACTGTTCGACCTTGTAAATAATTATGAGGTTTTTTCATCTTTTGTTCTTCTTTTAGATTTTTCGATACATCTAAAATGTAGTGTATCTCTTCTTGTTTAAAATCCATTAATGTTAAAAAATCCCTTCCTTTAAAATCACTTCTAATATCCATAAACAATCCACTTTTATCCTTTGGTCTAATTTGAGTTAGTTAATTTGAGTTAGTTAATTAATACTTTGAAATACATTTTTATTATAAAAAACTAAAAGTAAAATATCAAAATTTGAATCAATATATCTAAAAAAATGATATCATATGTAATCCAAAAAAATCTAAACGTTTTTTGTCCAACTATTTTTCCAAGATCCGTAATATCTTTATTACGTGCAATTAATAGTCTGTAAGAATTAAACATGGTATATATCCATAGTAAAAGAAAAAGTATCAGGAAAATAGGTGTTAGAATCGTTCTTATAAAAATAATTATACCTATTATACCTGAAATTAAAAACATTATAAAGGAAATCCTAGCGGCAGTTCTTACTCCAAATGATGCAGCATATGTTTTAACTCCTAATTTTTTGTCTCCCTCTAAATCATGTATGCCTTCAGGGAGGTCATGAGCGCCATCTGCTAAATATGTGAATATTACTAGTAGTATCATATTTTGAAAATCATATGTATTAAATGAGATGTATCCAAAAAAAGATAAATTAATTGTTATGTCTCCTGTTGGAGGAATTACAGTCCAAATTGCTAGAAATCCAAATATTGGAACAACAATCCACTGCAGTGGAGTAGTTATTTCAGAGTAAGCTGGTAGTTTTACAATTTTTTTTAAATATTTATTATGAACCGCCACAAAAAGTGCAATAATACTTGCAAAACAAAAACATAAAAAACTTACAAGATATGAAAAAACAAATGTTAAGGCTGAAAATACAAGTGCAATTCCAAACATTTTTTTAATACTTATTCTTCCTGCAGGTAATGGTCGATCTGGATGGGAGATAGCATCAATACCAATATCAGTAATATCATTCCATAATAAAGTTGCAAAAAAACCTGAATATAGTGTTAAAATAGTAAAGATAATAACAATAATTATTTCTGATCCATATGGTTTTATTCCATATGAAAGCATTGGAATACAGGCAAACATAAAAATATATTGCACAAGTCTTATAGTAGAAAAAGAACGCCATTTGTTTAAAAAGATACTTGGTTGATTTAATAATTTGCCAACTTTATGTAACAATATTTTACACCTTTCATATTTTGGAACTTGTCTTACTTTTAATATAGTTAATCATTAATATTTATTTCCGATTATATCCTGATACAATATGTAAATGATGGTGAAAAAAATAAGTAACGTAGAAAAAAAGATAAGAAAGTATTATGAGGATATTTGGTCTCCACCAATACTAATTAAAAATAGAATTGATAACCCACTTTTAGGATTTCATTATGGGTTTTATGAAAAAGGTATAAAAAACTTCAAAGACGCAGCCATCAACATGAATGATTTTGTTGGTAGGCTTCTAAATTTAGATAATAAAAAAGGTCGTATTATTGATTTAGGGTGTGGTATAGGATCAACAATTATCTATCTAGCAATGAAATATCCAAACATAAAATTTTTTGGTATAACGCTAGCTCCTTCAGAAATCAATTTTGCAAAAAAATTACAAAAAGAAAAACAAGTAGAAAATGCTGAATTTATTTTAGGAAATTTTATAAAAACTAATTTTTCAGATGAATATTTTGATGGAGCTTTTGCACTTGAATCTTTCTGTTATGCTCAAAATAAAAGGGATTTTTTAAATGAAATAAAAAGGATATTAAAGTCTGGTGAGAAATTGTTAATAATTGATGGTTTTCTAAAAGATATATCACTTGCTTCATTCATGCAAATTGTATATAAATCCCTTCTAAGTAGACGTGCAGTTCCAAATTTAATGAATATTAATGATTTAAAATTATATCTTGAAGAAGGTTTTAAAGAGGTTAATATCCTTGAGTTATCACATAAAACAGCATTTCTATATAATTTTCTCCAACAGGATTATTTAAAGATTATAATTAAATTCTTCTATGTTCAATTAAATAGATTATTAAAAGGAAAATCATTTGAACCAAAAAAAGACATTGATTATATATGGGGTGCTCTTGTCCCAGAGTTGTTTTTGGGATTAAATAAAAAAATTGGATATTATGTTGTTACTGCAATTAAGAAATAAAAAAAATATTATACAGATGTAATTTAATAAAGTGATTAATAATTTTATGATTACAGATAAATATATATTTTATAAAGATATATTTAGAAATTGAAAATTTATGAATTTTCTTTTATTTAGAAGTCCAATTGAATTGACCAAACCTGGATCTACAACCTATGGATATGATACTAAATGTTATCCTCCATTAGGTATATTGTATATTGCAGCAGTTTTACTGGAAAATGGTCATAATGTTGAAATCATTGATCTTAGCTTTGAAAAACCATCAGAAGATATTTTACAAAAAAAATTGTTGTCAACAGATGCAATAGGACTTGAAGTTTATTCTGATAATTATAAAAATGTGGATAATTATGCAAAATTTTTAAAAAAAATAAATCCTGATATTCCATTAATAATTGGTGGACCTCATTGTATATTCTTTCAAAAGAAATCTCTTAATCATATACAAGAATCTGATATTGCTGTTACAGGTGAAGCTGAAGATGCAATTATTGAAATTTCAAATTATTTAGAGGGTACAAAAAAAATCTCTGATATTAGTAATATATTTTTTAGGGAAAATGGAAAAATTAAATCTGGTAAATCTTTTAAAGTTATTGAAAATATTGATAATATACCATTTCCTGCCAGGCATCTTATTGAAAAATATGATTATGATTTTTTACCAAAAGCCTTTGTTTATAAGAAACGATTAACCTTAATGGAATCTAGCAGAGGATGTCCATATCACTGTCTCTTTTGTTCACGATATCAAAACTTTATAAAAGATTATGGTTATCGTCAGAGATCTGCAGAAAACGTTGTAGAAGAAATCCTGGAAATTGATAAAACCTATGGATCTGTAATGGTAATTGATGATAATTTTTTAGCTGATAAAAAGAGAGCTCATAGAATATTTGAATTGCTCATAGAAAATAGAACTAATATTGAAATATTAATTATGGGGGCAAGAGTTGATTCCGCCGAAAAAGAGTTATATTCAAAAATGAAAAAAGCAAATGTTACATTTATTAGTTTTGGTATCGAATCTGGAAATCAAGATGTGCTTGATTTTTATAATAAAAATATTACTTTAAACCAAATAAAAAGAGCTGTTAGCCTATCAAGGGAAATGGGTTTTCAAACTTCTGGTACTATAATGTTTGGTGCTCCAATTGAAACAGAACAACACTTAAAAAGAACCATTAAATTTATTAAATCAATAACTCTCGATTTTGCAATTTTTACTGTATTAAAATATTATAAGGGCTCCCCTTTGTGGTTAGCTGCATTTAAAAACGGTAATATTAATGAAGATGAATTTTGTGTTATACCTGATTCTAGAAAAAATCTTGGCATGCTTTCATCTGAAGAGCTTATCAAATTTTCTAAAAAAGCATATACATCTTTTTATTTAAGACCCGCTTATTTTTTTGATCAATTTCGACAAGCTATTTTAAAAAAGGATTTTTGGTTGTTTAAAAATTATATCAGTAACAAGACTTTTGCACTTTTTCTAGATCCACCGTAAATTACAGATAGAAGAACATCGATTCCATCATTTATTGAGGATGGGATGCAGATGTTCTTTACAAAAAATATTGATATTTTTG
>CAYFVP010000140.1:0-62245 GCA_964346655.1 uncultured Thermoplasmatales archaeon | reverse complement strand
AAAAATATCAATATTTTTTGTAAAGAACATCTGCATCCCATCCTCAATAAATGATGGAATCGATGTTCTTCTATCTGTAATTTACGGTGGATCTAGAAAAAGTGCAAAAGTCTTGAATTAAGTTAAACTAGTTGAAAGTAATTTTTTATTTTTGAAAATAAAGAAATTTAATCAGGGCGCATAAATTTTATAATTACTACAATAAAACCTAGCACAAAAGGGATAATAATTATATAATAGAGAAGATCAATTTTTCTAAAAAAATCTGTTATGTCAAATCCATAATAATAAAGTAATACAAGTGAAACTAATACAATAGGAACTAAGAGTGCTATAAATAGAGGTATTGATTCTTTATTCACCCTGTATTCCTCCATCCCTTATTTTATATATATGAATAAATACTTTTATGTATACAAATTAATATATATTTTATTAGATTTTATATTTTTCAACAGGAGAATACTCCTGCGTTCCATTAAATATCTCATTTTTTGGACAATTTGTAAATGCAATATCCATATCTTCCGGTCTATATTTTCCATCTCGTGTATCCCAATATATTTCAATGCAATTTTCTGTAATTGACAAGACAATGCCTTTATAGACCGTTCTTTTTCCATTTTTATCCTTATAAGTCCTTTTTACTCTATCCCCAAGGTCAAATGTATCATATAATGAAGGATAATTCTCATAATTTTCGTTTTCTATACTTTCGTTCATATGCATCACATTTTCTATTGATTAACAAATTTATCTTTTTAATTATAAATATTTAAATCTATCCTGATAAATTGTCAAATTGGAATTTTTGCAAAAATATAAGTTACAATTATTACTTATCTTATGAATGTTATAGATGAAAAAAATTGTAGTCATTTTTGGTATAGCAATTTTAATTCTAAGCATAGCATCATTATTATATCAATTTATAAACCTTGAATCTACTCAGCAAAATATTTTATATGTAGGTGGAAGTGGTATAGGAAATTTCAGTAGTATTAAAGATGCAATAAAATCTTGTAAACCTGGAGATATAATATATATCTACACTGGAGTTTATTATGAATCTAATATAATCATTGATAAAGATAACATAAAGCTTATTGGTAAATACAGTGAAACAACAATAATTGATGGTTCTGGAAATGATTCTGATAGATGCCATGCTGTTATCAATATTATAGCAAATAGCACTGATGTACAAGGACTAACAATAAAAAATGGGTATTTTGGAATTAACATAAAAGGAAATAAAAACATTATAGAAAATATTATAATTTCAGATAATGGTTGGAATAAAACTAATTGTTCTAATATTTCGTATGGACTCCATCTTTCAGATTCAGAAAATAACATAATAGCAAATAATATATTTTATAACAATACAGTCTCCAACATTTATCTTTTTAATAGCAATTATAATATAATCAATCAAAACAACATAACAAATAGCACCGATGGAATAATATTGGTTGAATCTAAAAATAATTCATTTTATTATAACAATATTTTTAATAACGAAAACATTGGATTGAAAATTAATAACTATTCTTTTAATAACTTGATTTATGCTAATAATTTCTTAGGAAATATACAAAATGCATATGATGAATCCTCAAACATTTGGTTTTACAATGAAAAAGGTAACTTCTGGGATAACTACAATGGAACCGATGAAAACAATGATAGTCTAGGTGATATACCGTATAATATCTCTGGTGGGAATAATCAAGATAAATATCCATTAATTAGTCAATATAAAATACCGGCAATAACAGATGAATTTACTGTAGATACCATTTCTTTATATACAATGCTTGCAATAGGATTGATAGCTGCAATTGTATTTGTATTACCAATAGCCTACTACTGGAGAAAAAAGTATTTTACTTAAGTTGTTTTAATTGTCCCAAGAACTGGCTCATAAATTAAACCTTTATCCATAAGAGCTGTTAATGCTTCTTCAATTGTATCATTATCAAGACCTGCTTTTTCACATTTTTTAGTGATTGCATCCCAGGGTGCTCCATTTTCACCTTCAATTTTTTTAATTATTTCTAAAACAGTATTTTCAACTTCAAGGAAATCTTTATCTTCCTCCTCTTTTGAACTAGTATTATTTGTTTCAATAACTTGTTCTGTTTCAAGAGCCTCTTTTTCTTTTTCAGAAATTGGTTCTTCCATTAGTTCTTCCTTTTCTTTTAGAGGTTCAGGCTTTTTTTCTGGTTTATCAATTTTTAATTTAGGTAAAGTTTCTTTTCCAGGTCTTAAATACTGTAAAGATTCTTGAATAAGAGTTATATATTTATTTAAATCAACACTTGCATAACTATTTAATGCTTCAACAATACCTTCAGAAAGCTCTAAACTATATCCAAGCTCTCTTAGTGCCTTAATACTTGATTCATCCATTTTCATAGCTTCCATAATTGCCTCGATTCTATCTTTTGTATTTCTACAGGTTTCAAGAATCCACTTATCTCTAATATCAGAACTTACCTCCATTATTCTTTCAGGGCGAATAGAAACAAATAAGGTTCCTTCTTCTGGTGAATATGTTCGTACTTTTCCAATGACAGCAACAAAAGCAGGGACCTCAATTTTTGTAAGAACATCAGTAACCTCCTTTTGATATTGACCAGAGTATAAAGTAAAAACACCTGTGGGATCTGATATATGGGCTCTTATAAGCTCACCATCTTCAGAAATATTTTCCACATCAGTTAAAACTCCAATAATAAAAACTCGATTTACCTTTGCACCAAGAGGTGTCACAACAAAAGAAGGAGTCATTTGCTCTTCGCTTTTTATTTCTACAGTTGAATCATTAAATTCACCTGCAAAAACCCTCCAAGCAGTTTGTCTCTTCATAATAACTCCTCTAATTCAGAAGATAATTTTTCTGCTTCTTCTGAAATGTCAAAATCAACAAATTTTGCATCTTTTGCAATTACGTTAGTTCCAAATTCATCAGATAGAGCATTTCCCTGGATATTTATTTTTCGTGCAAAAAGAGCATTGTTTAACTCGTCAAATAAAGCATTTTCATCTATTTTTTTGAATTCATCTAATGTCTTTCTAAGGATCTGTTCGGTAAGCTCTCTATTTAGAACAGTACTAACAGAACCAGTCCCGTCATCGATTACTAGTTTCAATCTTAAATCAGACTTACCATCAATTTTTCCATGTATGCTACATTCACCGTTTTGAATTGCACGATTACATTCAGGACATCGCATAATTACTCCAGATCCTGGTCTAACTTCAATAATAGTTCCTTCAACCTGTACATCAATTGCACCACGTTTTTCAATAAGTTTAAAAAGAGGTAATTTGGTAAATTCTAGGTCTTCTTTAGATATCTTACTCTTGTCAAGCTTTTTTACATTTGCGCGCTCATCAAAGGTCAGTTGAGGAATACCTTTCCAACTTTTAACATATCCCCCTGTAATTCTTAAAACGTCACCTTCTTTGAGTTTAAAATCATGCCATGAGGTAAATTGAGCTTTCCCTGTTTCATCTGCAATAACTCCAGAAAATACTTTTTTTGAAACTCCTTCAACTTCTGTTTCCCGTTCATTTATTTCGATTACCCTTGCAGTTACATCAACAGCTCCCATTCCAGATCTTAAATCTATTACTTTGACTTCTCTAGGAATAAAAGCTTCCTCTGGTAATTTTTCTTTTTCTGTTTTTACAACTTTTACTCTATCACCAAGGTTTAATTGAACACTTCCTTGCCATTCACGAGTATATGCATTGGAAATTTCTACAACATCATCTTTTTCAATATCAAGTTCACTAGTCCAAGCAGTAAATGGTATTGTTCCACTTTCATCGCCGAGAATGCCGTAGAATATCTTTCGATTATCTCCCTTAACAGTAATTTCCTTAGGATTTACTGCAATCACTCTACATAATAATTTAACGCTTTTTTCATTAGGAAGAAGATCAGAAATTAATTTACGTTCAGTTGATTGAGTAAAAACCGCAACACCACCATACTTTTTAATTAAGGTTTGTTTCGCTTGATCAATTGGAACTCCATACTCCATAAATTTTGTTAGCTCTTGAGCGATTTCTTCTCTTGTAACGTCTTGTTCAATATCATTCTTTAAAGCATTAAGAATGTCATTTATATGGGCTTCAAGATTCTCTTCAGACACAATATAGCCTCCCAATAAAAATAATAGATGGTTTTTTGATATATCAATGTATCCTTATTTTAAAATCTGATTTAATATAATCCAGAGATATTTTCATTATCATCGATATCAAAAAATTCTGAGGTGGGTTTTGCAGGAAGACCTGGCATTGTTGTAATTTTACCGGTCATTGGAACAAGAAATCCAGCCCCTGCTGAAAATTTGATTTCTCTAACTGTTATTTTGAAATCTTTAGGTCTACCCAAACTTTTTGGATCATCTGAAAGAGAATATTGAGTTTTAGCAATGCAAATTGGTAATTTATCAAGACCTAGTTTTTCACACAATATGATATCTTGCTCTGCAGCAATGGTATATACAATACTTCCTGCTCCATACATTTTTTTGGCAATAATTTCGATTTTATCTTTAACAGGGATATTAAGATCATACAAATAATGAAATTTTGATGGGGAATTATGAATAAGGTTTACTAATTTACCTGCAAGTTCAATTCCTCCTTCCCCTCCTTGATCCCAAATATCAGCAACTGCAAAAGGGATATTTTTTAAGGTGCAAAATTCTTCAATAATTTTAATTTCTTCATCTTTATCATCAATAAAATGATTTAATGTAACAATTAAAGGGACTTTATAATACGAAAGATTTTCAAGATGTTTTTCAAGGTTAGAAAGACCCTTTTTTACATTTCCCTTTCCATTTCTTTTTAATGCTTTTATACTTACAACCAAAACAATTGCATCTGGTTTTAATTTTCCTATCCTACATACAATGTTGAAAAATTTTTCTGCGCCAAGTTCCGATCCAAAACCTGCTTCAGTGATAACATAATCAGCAAGTTTCAGGGCCATTTTTGTGGCAATTAAGCTATTTGTTCCATGAGCAATATTTGCAAATGGACCACCATGAATAAAAGCAGGGACACCCTCGATTGTTTGGACAAGGTTTGGTTTTAATGCATCTTTTAGTAATACAGCCATTGCTCCTACTGCCTTAAGGTTGCTAGCAGTAATTGGTTTGTTATCATATGTATAAGCAACAATTATTCTTCCAAGTCGTTTTTTTAAATCTTTAAGATCATTTGATAAACATAAAATTGCCATTATTTCTGATGCAGGAGTAATGGCAAATTCTTCTTCGTGAGGGACTCCATCTTTAGGTCCACCTAATCCAACAACCACCTTTCTTAATGTACGATCACTGATATCTAAAACTCTTGGCCAAACAATATATCTAGGATCAATATGAAAAGCATCACCATGATGAATGTGATTGTCAAGAAGACTTGCCAGAAGATTATGGGCGCTAGTAATAGCATGCATATCTCCGGTAAAATGAAGATTTATATCTTCCATTGGGACAACTTGAGAATATCCTCCTCCAGCAGCACCACCTTTTATACCCATTGTTGGACCTAAAGAAGGTTCTCTAATACAAAGCATAGTTTTTTTACCAAGTTTTGCAAGTGCTTGAGTAAGGCCAATGGTCATTGTGGTTTTTCCTTCGCCTTCTGGAGTGGGATTAATTGTTGTAACAAGAATTAATTTTCCATCCTTATTATTCTTAATTCTATCAAAAATTTTTAGGGATATTTTTGCTTTGAATCCACCCCAAGGTATTATTTCATTATTTTTAATACCAACTTTTTTACCTATGCTGTAAATATCTTCAAGTTTTGTAGATCTAGCAATTTCAATATCAGATTTCATATTTAGAATCAGAAGTATTATAGATATACTTATACGTTATCCCTATACAATCCTTACAAAAGCAAAATATGTAATATAAAGATTTTTTTATCTTATGATACAGTAATTTAAAGATAATTGTTATATTGAACAATGGATTTAATATATAATTCCACGGTCGAACAGCGGATTAATTATTTTTAAGGTGGATTGTATCGTTGATATGTAATAATGATAAAATACTAGTTTCGTATAAAAAATTCCTATTTTGCACAAACATTTGTTATAAAATATTATATACTTCCAATTAGATATGAATATTTATTAAGAGGAGGTAATTTGTATGAAGAAAGAGTTAATTGGAATTTTAATTAGTATGTTGTTAGTTGGAATTGTTTTACCAGTAAGTGGTATAAGAATAGAAAACGAAATTATTATTCCAGTTAAAAATATAACAATTGATGATGAATTTAAAACTCCATTTTTTGGATTATTAAATTCTATTGATCAGAAACAACTCTCAGGTTACACTGGAGCATATATCCATCGCCAATGGTATTTAGCTCAAGAATTTAAACCTTCTAAGAGCTCGCTTACTGCAGTTGCATTGAAGATTAAAGCTGGTTCTTCCCCGGATGACAAAAGAATCATTGTTTCAATTAGAGATGACTTGAATAGTCCTGATTTGAGACGCATATCATATAGAACTGATCAGATTAATTCAATAGGAAATTGGATGTTGTTTAATTTTCATGATATCGATGTTATACCTGAAAAAACATATTATATTGTCTGTAATTCTGATTTGATGGACAGTATCGACGGATATGTTTGGTGTACAAGTACTTATGATATTTTGGGAGCTTATGATTTATATGACCGTGGAGCAGCATGGACCAATCATGGAAGTATTTGGATAAAAATGACTTATCTTGATACCGATCAGGAAATTGATTTTTGTTTTATAACGTTCTGGAAAAATACATTAAATAGAACATCATCTAGACCTGTTTTTTTAGGATTCCTGGATATGTTTCCAATACTGCATAGATTGCTAAATTTTAATTAAAATAATAATTCTACATTTTGTCATTTACGATCTTCATTATTTTATCAGTTTTTTTCTTTGTATTTCTATGTAAATTATAAATTTCAGTAGAAATTTTATCTACAAATCTTTCATCTTTAATTGATACAAGGTTAATTTTAACATTAAATATTGCAGAATCAACACCTGCTTGTGCCATAAGGCCAGATACAGCTGCATCAGTAATTGAATTCTGATTTCCCTTTTCAGCAATTAACCTAGCTAAATCCAAAATTTTTTCACAAGTTCTTGCAGTTTTAAGGGGCACATTTGCAGCAGTTTTATACCCATTTTGAATAGCATTACTTCTTTTTTTCTTTTGTCCCTCAGTTTCTTTGGGCATTTTAAAGGCTTTCATTACATCATTGAATGCTTCTGTATCTTTGTCAATAAGCTCTGTAAGCTCCTTTCTTAATTTTTCGCTTTTCTTTAATGTATCTTTTATTTCATCTTGCACATCCGAATATTTTTCTTTTCCAATTGTTAAATTACAAACCATTGATGAAAGAGCAGAGCCAAGGGCACCTGCAAGAGCAGCGACACTTCCTCCACCGGGTGCAGGACTACTTGAAGCAAGTTCAGATAGAAAGCTATTTACTTTCATTGAAACAAGGGGTCCACTTTCTTCAACCATGTATTCAATTACTTTTTCCTCAGATTTGAATGGATATAGCTCAGAAAGCCCTAATTTATCAATAGCAAGGGCAACTAACTCTTCTTCATCCTTTATTCCGAGTCCTTCTTTTTCAGTGTAAAACTTACCAGCAAAAACTAATGAATCTTTTGGAACAAGACCAACTATTTCACTACCTGTTGTTTTTGTACCAAGTTTTTCTGCTTCCTCTGACACTGCTTCAAAAACATGATGTAAATTAACCTCTTTATAATTTAATAAATTCATTGAAACCTGGGAGATATCTTCATTATACATCATTCCACCTGCTTGAACACCCTTAAATCGCCCAGGGATTCTTTCTGGTTTTCCGTTCGATCCAATTATTTTATTTCCATTTTTGTCCTTTTTTATTACGCCACTGGTTCTAATTTTTCCAGAAATTTTTGATGCAATGGATTTATCATTTGTATTTAGGTTAATATTGTAAGCAATAAGGATATCTCTACAACCTGTTGCTGTCGCACCACTTTTTGGGACAAATTCTGGTTTTCCATAATCAGGTTTAAAAGATGGGTCTTTGAATTTTTCTTCTAGGGCTTCGTACTCGCCCTTTCTAATATCTGGCAATCTAACTCTTTCAGATTTAGTTGCAGATTTTGCATATAGAAAAACAGGAACGTCTAATTCCTCTGCCATTCGTTTCCCAAACTTTTTTGAAAGTTCTATACATTCTTTATCAGTTACCCCTTTGATAGGAATAAAGGGACAAACATCAAGTGCACCCATTCTTGCATGTTCACCCTTATGTTTACTCATATCTATTAAAGAAATTCCAACTCTTGCTGACTGAAAAGCAGCTTCAACAATATTTTTAGGCTCACCGACAAATGTATAAACAGTTCTATTGAAATCTGCTCCTGGATCTACATCAAGAAGTTTCACTCCATCAACTGATTCTATTGCTGCAGCTATTGCATTTATTATTGTTTTATTTTTTCCTTCACTAAAGTTAGGAACACACTCGACTATTTTGTCCATATTATGACACCGAAACCCTTAATCAAGGAACTTCTTTTAACTGTTTGGGACGACTAGATGGAAACGGTTGATGTTTTGATAAAAAATGCAAATGAACTTATTACATTGAGAGGCTCAAATAAACCAAGAATAAAAAACCAAATGAGTCAGTTATCTATTATAAAAAATGGTTCTATTGCAATTAAAGATGGATTAATTTTTGATATAGGCAAAAATTTAAGATATAAATCTGATAAAATAATAGATGCAAATAAAAAGACTGTCATGCCAGGCTTTGTTGATCCTCATACTCATTTAGTTTTTGCAGGTGCTAGAGAATTTGAGCTTGACATGAAATTAAAAGGCCAAACTTATATGGACATTTTAAAAAAAGGTGGAGGAATAATTTATACTGTTACTAAAACAAGAAAGGCAACGCAAAGTGAGCTTATAAAACAGAGTAAAATTCGTTTGAATAATATGCTTATTCATGGAACAACAACATGTGAAGCAAAAAGTGGATATGGACTTGAAACTGAATCAGAACTTAAAATTTTAAAGACACAAAAGAAATTAAATGAAACACATCCAATAGATATTGTGTCCACTTTTTTAGGTGCACATGCAGTTCCAAGAGATCATACCACCAAAGAATATGTTGATATTATAAATAATGAAATGCTTCCAAAAGTAAATAGATATGCAAAATTCTGTGATGTTTTCTGTGAAAAAGGTGTTTTTACACCAAATCAATCAAAAAAAATCCTTGAAACAGGAAAAAAATATGGTTTGATTCCTAAAATACATGCAGATGAAATAGTTGATACAGGTGGTGCAGCACTTGCAGCAGAAATAGGGGCAATTAGTGCTGATCATCTTCTTAGATCTAATAATAAAGGTTTGAGCCTGATGGCAAAAAAAGGTATCATTGGAGTAATGCTACCTGGGACCTCTTTTTCACTTATGATGAAGGATTATGCACCTGCTCGTAAAATAATTGACCTTGGTGTGCCAGTAGCACTAGCAACTGATCTCAATCCAAATTGTTGGACTGAAAATATGCAATTTATTATTCAACTTGCATGCCTTAATATGAAAATGACCCCTTCGGAAGCTATTTGTGCTACAACATTTAATTCTGCTTGTGCAATCGGACTAAATAATAAAATCGGTAGTATTGAAAAAAGAAAACAAGCAGATATAATTATTTTAAATTGCCCAAATCATAAATTCATTCCATATCATTATGGAATTAATTTAGTAGAAACTGTTATAAAAAAAGGTATAATTTTATAAAAAATCAAAGGAAATCTACATATAGATAGTCTTTGATTAGGATTCGGATGGGTCCAAAGGACAAAATTCACTGTTTAAAAAAAGAATTAGGTCTAATTGATATTTTTTGCATTGCATCTGGGGCAATGATTAGCTCAGGTTTATTTGTTTTACCAGGACTTGCTTTTGCACAAGCTGGCCCTGCAGTAATTGTTTCTTATGCAATTGCAAGTATTCTAATTATACCTGCAGTTCTATCAAAAGCTGAACTTGTGACTGCAATGCCAAAAGCTGGTGGTACCTATTTTTTTATTGATAGAAGTATGGGACCAATGATGGGAACAATTGGTGGATTTGCTGCATGGTTTTCTCTTGCCTTTAAAAGTGCTTTTGCACTTGTTGGTATAGGTCTTTTTGCTGTGCTAATAAATCCAGGTTTTAGTGAATTACAAATAAAATTAGTAGCTGTGTTATTTTGTATTATATTTGCAATAATTAATATAATAGGCTGTAAAGAAACAGGTAAAACCCAATTAATTTTAGTTGCTGGACTATTGACTCTTTTGGTTTTTTATATTTTTGCTGGTGCTTTTTTTATAAAACCTTCAAATTTTGATAATTTTATTCCATATGGATATGGTTCAATTTTTGCAACTGCAGGTCTTATTTTTATATCATATGGTGGACTTACAAAGGTTTGTAGTGTGGCTGAAGAAGTAAAAAAACCGGAAAGAAACATTCCACTTGGATTATTTCTTGCTTGGGGGCTGATTTCATTACTTTATGTTTTGGTAATATTTGTAACTGTTGGAATTGCAGATCCAATAAATCTGAAAGCCTCAAATACACCTATCTCTCTTGGTGCTGATTCAATACCTTTATTAGGTGGATTTGGGGGTGCAATTTTGGCAATAGCAGCAATTTTAGCCTTTATTTCAACAGCTAATGCTGGTCTACTTGCTGCATCAAGAGACCCTATGGCAATGGGAAAAGATCAACTTCTACCACAAGTTTTTTCAAAACTGTCAAAAAGAGGAACACCTGTTTTTTCAATAATATTTACTACAATATTTATGATAATAGTTATTTTATTTTTAGATTTAGAAAGTCTAGTAAAAACTGCATCAACCCTAAAAATCCTGCTATTTATGTTAGTGGTAATTGCCCTTGTTATTATGAGAGAAAGTAAAATTAGAAATTACCGCCCAAAATTTAAATCTCCAATGTATCCTTATATTCATATTGCTGGTATTATTGGATTTATTTTTTTAATAGTTCAAATGGGTGCTCTTCCAATTGCTCTTGTAGGTGCCTTTATTTCCTTTGGTTTTGGATGGTACTGGTTTTATGCTCGTGATAAAATCTGGAGAGAATATACTCTTTTACATGTTATAGAGAGAATAACCGGTGAAAAATCAACAGGATATCTTGTTGACGAAGAACTGAGGGAAATATTAATTCAGAGAGACGAACTTGAAGAAAAGGGCTTTGAAAATCAGATTAAAAAATGTGAAGTTATTGATCTTTACAAATATATACTTCCAGATAAATTTGCTTTGCTTATCGCTGAAAGACTTACAAAGAGAATAGATATACGTATTGATAAATTATACAGATATATTAGAAAACGAGAAAAAGACTCAAATATTGTAATTCACCCTGGATTTGCAGTTGTTTCTCATATAATAAAAGGTCGAGATAAATTTGAAATAATTATCGTTAGAAGCAAGATGGGAATGATACTTTCTGATAATATTGATCCCATACGTGCTTTTTTTGTAATTGTTGCAACTCCTGATAAAAAGAGCTTGTATCTTCATACTCTGATGTGGTTAATTCAAATTGCTGAAGAAACTGATTTTGAAAAAGAATGGATTAAGGCAAAAGATGACAATGAGTTAAGAGAAATTATTTTAAAATCTTTTAGGAAAAAAAGGATTTTATGATCTAACTAGAGTACCTTTTAATTGGCATACTTTTTCATAGATTTCAACTCTATAGGGTTTATATTTTGGATATTTTTTGACAAATAATTCAACAATATCATCAACAGTTGCTTTTTTCTTTCTTTTGATAAAGTTTTTAAGTTTTTTATACAGGTCTTTTTCAATTTCTTCTTCTCTATGCGTCTCTAAGATTTGGCAGGTTGTATGATATATCTCACTTCTATGTTTTTCATATTCTGGATATAAATCCAAAAAATCTGCTACAATTTTTTTTACATTTTTTACTTTTTTTTCTGTTATAAAATCATCAAGCTTAATTGTTAGTATCTTATCAAAATTAGTAATCAGATAAAGTTCATGTATTTCTAATGTAACTAGTATTATTTCAATAAGCGATATTACAACAAGTACTAATGTTAAAATAATTACAAATGTCTCATTTATTGATATTGCATGTACAATCAAAATTACTTCAAGAGCCAGTATTAAAAAAGGCGGGAAAAATGAAATCCTTTCGGTTCTTGGGGATTCTTTATATTCTCTTATGAAACTTCTAAGTCTTCCTGATCTAGGCATAATAGGAAAAAAGAATAGTTAGGTGATATAATATATATTTTTTCTTTTTTTTAGGTTAATATCTTTAAAAAGCATTCTTTTTTTATTAAAGACTATAATAATATTCTCCCTCCCCTCTTTGTTTTCTATCCATTATAGAATTGGGTTTATTTACTCTAGGTCTATTTGATTCTTCGTCTCTTCGGAAGGTAATATCCACATCTTTTAAAAACCGATTCATTCCTTCATGCAGGCTAAATGGACCTTGGGCTTTTCCACTTTCACCAGGTTTACCCTTAAAAACAATTAATGCATCACTAATCATATCAATAAAATAAACATCATGATCCACTACCATAGCAGATTTTCCAGATTTTTCAATTACCCTTCTAACTGTTCTAGAAGTAATCATTCTTTGTTCGCTATCAAGATATGCAGAAGGTTCATCAATAAGATAAATATCTGAATCTTGTACCAGGCAATTTGCAATAGAAACCCTTTGCAGTTCTCCACCTGATAATGTATTTATCTCTTTATCAAGAAGATATTTTAGATTAAATGGTTCAAAGATTTCTCCTTCAAAAAATTTTGATGTAAATAATTGTTGAGAATTTTTTTCAAAAAATTCTCGAACAGTTCCTGAAAAGTTTGGTGATATGTACTGCGGTTTATAACTAACCTTTATGTCATACTCTATTTTTCCACTAGTTGGGGCAATTACCCCTGCAAGCATTTTAACAAAAGTTGTTTTTCCAATAGCATTTGGACCAACAATACCAATTATTTCACCTTGTCTGATTACTCCTTTTTCAATTTCAATTGAAAAGCCATTAAAGGATTTAGTAATATCATTATATGTAATTAGTATATTCATCTGTTGTCTTTGTTTTGGAGGGTTTTTAAAGAATTCAATTTTTTCTCCAAATCTTATATTTTCTTCTTTAAGATAACCTGATAGATATGTATTTATTGCATGTCTAACTGCTCGCACATTGGTTACCACACCATATGCACCTTCATCACCGTAAATAAGATGCACATTATCACAAAGAAAATCGAGAACTGCAAGGTCATGTTCAATTACTATAACCTTCTTTTTTATAGATAACTCCTTAATGATTTTTGCAATTTTCAACCTTTGATGAATATCTAAATATGAGGAAGGCTCATCAAAAAAATAAAGATCAACATCTTTTAGTAGAGCCGCTGCAATTGATACAACTTGAAGTTCACCACCTGAGATTTCTTTTTTTTCAATTTTTTTTTCAAGAATATTTGTTATACCAAGTTTTTCAACTATTTCATCAAAATTTCCTGAGTTATCTGTTTTTTTAAGAATATCTCCAATTTTTCCTTTCATTACTTTTGGTAATTTATCAACATATTGAGGCTTTATAACATAGGTAATTTTTTTATTTGCAATACCTTTAAAATGCTCATGAAGTTCTGTTCCTGAATAGTAATAAACGATATCTTCCCAAGTGGGTTCTTCATCATAATCTCCTAAATTTGGTTTAAGTTCTCCTGATAAGATTTTTATGGCAGTTGTTTTTCCTATGCCATTTGGTCCAAGAATTCCCACACAAATTTTGCTCTTTGGAACAGGCAATTTGAAAAGTCTAAAACCATTTTTTCCAAATTGATGAATAAGGTCTGTTTTTAGTTCTTCTGCAAGCCCAATTATCTTAATTGCATCAAAAGGACATTTGTGTATGCATATTCCACATCCAACACAGAGTTCTTCTGAGATAATGGGTTTTTCTCCTTCACCCATAACAATTGTTTCATCGCCAGCTCTAACTCTAGGACAAAATTTTATACATTCTCTTGCACAGTTCTTTGGTTTACACCTTTCTTTTATAAGTACTGCAATACGCATAATTTGTAATGGTGTAAAAATGATTAATTAAAAAGGTTTTTTACTAATTATATTGTATTACTATTTTTTTTAAATAAAAAATGGATATCATAATATAATATTTTTACAAAAAGAAAACTATAAGTTTATTAATTTGATTAAACCTTAAATAAGGTGGATGAGGATATCATGGAAAAAAATGAAAATATTCATATCAGAATTGAAATAAGTAGAAATCCGCTTACAGGTCAATTAAATCTTATGACAAGATTTGATCCAAGTGCACCAAATTTCACAAAAGATGAAAATGGATTTAGCTGGTCTCCAACAAAAGAAGAAAGAGAATTCATAAATGAAGCATTTGAGCTGATTAGAAAGAAAGTATAAAATTCTCTACTTATCAAGTTTTTTCTTTTAACTCTAAATTATTTTATAAATATTTTTTAATTTAAGGATGCGAAGAATATCTTCTAATCGATCATTGTTGAATTTATCACTTATTTTTTTAAGCATTTCATGAGCTTTATAAAATATCTCTTCTTGTTCAATAACACCATTTAATGTTTTATCAATTGCAATTTGGTAAATATGCTTACAAATTAATATGCCATCTTCAAAGGTTAATATATCTTTCATACAACTCTCACCTATAATATAAAAATTGTAACAAATTTTATATTTAAAAATTTTTTTATTAAAAATATATTATTATTTTATAATAAAGGAACAATAAGCCTTCATAGAACAATTTTTACATTTATAAAAGTCACTATGATTTCTGGTAATTTTCCCATTTTTTAGTAGTCCTCTCATGTCTTTTATTGTTGATTCTAATTCGTATCTAATTTGTGGATTAAAAGGTATTTTAAATTGATATTTGTTATTATAAACAATTATTCCATATGGAACAAAACTTCCATAATTTTCTTCAAGTAAATGGCAGTATCCTGCAATTTGAAAAATATGATTTTTTTGTGGTTGATTTTTATTACTAAATTTCAATTCAATGGGAATATATCTACTTTTTTCTTTAATTATGTAATCAGGTTTTCCTGTTATCCCATATTTTGTTGAAAAAAAAGGTGTAGCTGGTTTATTTAAATCTGTATATAGTATTTTTCCAGGTTGAATGTGATGTTCGTCTTTCAATTTTTGAGTTCTGTTTTTAATAATTTTTGAAATAGAGAGTAGTATTAATGAAATTATTAGAAGAATTAAACTATTTAGAATTTGAGGTTCTATAAAATCACCTCAAAAATAAAAATTAAGATACCAATTAATAGTAATATATAACCAACAAGAGAAATAATTCTTGATTTAATAAGATTTTTTTGAATCTGAATAATTGTATTTCCTAATTTTTTATGATGATCTAATCCTATTTCTAAATTTTGTGATTTTGGTTTATATCCACATTTTTGAAGATACCATGAAATAGAACAATAATGATATTGACCAATTTCTGAGACACTTAATATTTTTCTTTTTGATACCATTTGAATAATATTATGTGAAATATTATTAATTCAATTTTTGGGAGTTTGTTGAAAGTAAAGAAAATTTTACACAAAGTCCTTTTAAATAATTTTTATTTTCAGAAATGAAAATTATGCAAGAAAATATCAATAAATTAATTAAAGATTTATCAAAAATTTTTGATATATCAAGTAATGATACATATATAAGTATATATCTAAATAGATATGATTCTAAAAAATTTTTAGATAAGAGAATAAAGGCATGTAGATCTGTTCTAAAAGATGAATTACTTAAAAATTTTGATTCAACTATCAAAGATGTGGAAGACATTCTTAAAAAAATATCAAATAAAAATATAGCAATTTTTGCATCACATAAACACAATTTTTTAAGATATACTATTCTACCTGTAGAAGTAAAAAATATTCTAATTGTTGATTCGTCTCCATATATTCGACCTCTTGCTCGTATTCTAGATGAATGGGAATCTTTTTCCCTTATTTTAATAAACTCAAACTATGCAAAAATATTTTCAATATCATTAGGGGAAGTTGATAGTACAAAAAGTCTTTCAGCAGATATTATAAATAAACATAAAAAAGGAGGATGCTCTCAGGCACGATTCAATAGATTGAGAAGGGGAGCAATAAATGCATTTCTAATTGAAGTTGTTGAATCACTACAGAAAAGTTATGATGAAAAAATCATAATTGCAGGTCCAGGTACAATTAAGAAAAAATTTATAGATCTTTTACCAAAAGAATTAAATGAAAAAATAGTTGATGTAGTTGATATTAGTATTGAAGATGAAAAGGAACTTATGAAGAAATCTACATATTTAATATCAGAAAGAGAAAAAATAGAAAGCACTCAAGCCGTTCAAAATTTAAAAGATGAAATTCTAAAGGATGGACTTGCAGTTTATGGAATAAAAGAAACATTAAAAGCTGTAAAAAATGGTCAAGTTGAATTATTAATTATCGAAAAAAATTATAAACAGACTGGTTGGATTTGTGAAAAATGTCAAGTTGTTGAAATAGGGGCTAAAAAAGTATGTCCTTATTGTAGAAATAAAACATCAAAAGTTGACCTATTAGAAGAAATATTAGAGTTTGCTGAAAGAACAGATGCAGAAATTGAGTTTACTGATGATGAGGAAATTAAAAAATTAGGACATGTTGGTGCAATTTTAAGATATAGATAAAAAAATAAAAATTGTAAAAAGCCTTTTATAACCTTAAAGGATGCAGCCCCCTGGAGAAATTCTTTATGAGCCTAGTGGTAGGTATCAGAAGAGAGGATAAAAACAAATGGGAAAGAAGAGTTCCGATAATTCCTAAACATACAAAAGAATTGAAAGAAAAATATGGAATTAATACAATAATTCAACCTTCTGAGATAAGAGCATTTTCTAATAAAAAATATATTGAAGCGGGAGCAACAGTAAATGAAGAATTATCTCCATTAGTTATTTTTGCGATAAAAGAAATACCAATTTATTTTTTTGAGGCTGGTAAGACATATGTCTTTTTCTCTCATACAATAAAAGGACAAAAGCATAACATGCCCATGCTTAAAAAAATGATGGAGCTTAAATGTAATTTAATTGATTATGAAAAAATAAAAAATGAAAAGGGACAAAGATTAATCTTCTTTGGAAAATTTGCAGGCCTTGCTGGTATGATTGATGCTCTCTGGACTTTTGGTCAGAGATTAAAATGGAAGAAAATAGATACTGTTCTTAGTGAAATAAAACAAACAATAAATTATAAAGACCTGGATCATGCAAAAGGTCATATTAAAGAAATTACAGATAAAATTAAAAAAGAGGGACTTGCAGATTCAATTACACCTTTTATAGTAGGATTTGCAGGTTACGGTAATGTATCAAAAGGTGCTCAGGAAATTTTAGATATTTTACCTGTAAAAGAAATTAATCCTGATAAACTTAAATCTATTCATAAAAATTACTCAAATAAAACTGTATATAAGGTGGTATTTAAAGAAGAAGATATGGTTGTACCAAATTCTTCTGATAAGAAATTTAATCTACAAGAATATTATAATTCACCACATTTGTATCACTCTATTTTCCAAGAGTATATTCCTTATCTATCGATTCTAATGAACTGCATTTATTGGGATAAAAAATATCCTCGCCTTGTTACTAAAGAGTACCTAAAGAAGAATTATTCTAAAAATACAAAACTACAAGTAATTGGTGATATAAGCGTTGATATAAATGGTGCAATAGAATTTACAGAAAAGGTAACAACTCCAGATAATCCTGTATTTACTTATTATCCTAAAACAGATAGGATTGTTGATGGGTATAAAGGCGATGGTGTAATAGTATTGGCTGTTGACAATCTTCCTTGTGAAGCCCCAAAAGAATCATCCAAGGCATTTAGTAATTCTTTAATAAATTTGATTCCATCTATTGCAAAAGCAGATTATTCAGTTGATTTTAATAATTTAGATTTACCCCCTGAAATTAAAAAAGCAGTTATTTTATATCACGGAAGGCTTACACCTGATTATCAATACATGAATAAATTTTTATAGATAAGTCATTTTCGCAGCTTACTAACGTTCTTGTTTAGGGACGGATTAAAAATGTCTAATAATGTATTAATACTTGGAGCAGGAATGGTTTCAAAACCTCTTGTTAGATATCTTTTGGATTTACCTGATTTTAATGTTACAATGGCTAGTAGAACTGTTAGTAAGGCAGAGAGAATAATAAATAATCATCCTGATGGAAATGCCATTTCTCTTGATGTTACAAATGATAAATCATTAGAAGAATTAATTTCAAAATCAGATATCACCGTCAGTCTGCTACCATATATTTACCATGTAAAAGTTGCAAATTTTTGTATTTCCCATAAAAAACACCTAGTTACAACATCTTATGTAAGCTCTGAGATGCAAGCTTTAGATAAAAAAGCAAAAGATGTTGGTATTATTCTACTTAATGAATGTGGCCTTGATCCTGGTATTGACCATATGTCAGCCATGAGAATTATTCATTCTGTTTCAGAAAAGGGTGGAAAGGTTATAAGTTTCAAATCAACAACTGGTGCGCTACCCTCATTTGAGTCAAACAACAATCCATTTGGTTATAAATTTTCTTGGTCCCCAAAAGGTGTTCTGCTTGCTTCGAGAAATGCTGCAGAATATCTTGAAAATGGTAAAAAAGTATCAATTCCTGGTGAAAAACTCTTTGAAAATTATTATATACAAGATGTTCCAGGGGTTGGTTCATTTGAAAATTATCCAAATAGGAATTCTATACCATATAAGGAAGCTTATGGTCTTAAGGATGCAAAAACAGTATACAGAGGAACATTTAGAATAACCGGGTGGTGTGAAACCTTAAGAAGCATTGCAAAGCTAGGTTGGCTTGATACAAATTCTATTAAAAATTTTTCTTGTAAAACATATGGGGATTTAACAAGAAATCTAATTGGTGCAGATTCCAATGAAAGTTTAATTACTGCTACTGCAAATTTCCTAGGTTTGAAACCATATTCTGCTGTAATTAAACGATTAGAATGGCTTGGTCTTTTTAGTGATGAACCCTTACCAAAAGATAGAAAAAATCCTCTTGATATCTTAAATGTGATAACCTTAGAAAAGATGAAACTAGAAAAAGACGAAAGAGACATGGTTGTAATGCATCACGAATTTATTGCTGATTATTCATCTAAAAAAGAGTATATTACCTCAACGCTAGTAAATTATGGTATAATAGGTGGCGATTCAGCAATTGCAAGAACTGTTTCTTTACCTGCAGCAATTGCTGTTAAAATGATAATTAATAGAGAAATTGATTTAATTGGAGTAAAAATACCTGTCGATCCTTTAATTTATAATTCTATTTTAAATGAATTAGAAGATTTTGATATTAAATTTTCTGAAAAATCAGAGCCAATCTAATTTATTTTTTTCTCCTAAAAAATATTGAGCTTTTGTTTGGTTTTTTCCAAACATTTTCCTACCATATATATACTTTATAAGATATAATACAACTCTAAAAATTGCAATTTATGGGATAATATGCGCAATAAAAAAATGAAACTAGGCGGAATGATGTTTGCAGGTATGATTATTGTTATAAGTTTTGTTTATGCAATTAATGTCCAACCTGTAGTTTTTGGTGAGACAAGTTGGTTTTCATCTTCTTTTAAATTAAATCAATTTGATTCATATAAAGATTTTACCGATTTTTTATATAAAAATGCAGTTAGATATAAAAGTTATTATGGAGAGCCTCTAAGGGGATCAGGGGATGTTTTTATCGATGGATTAGACCTAGAATCGATAAATCTGGCAAAATCATCCTCCCCTCCCCAATATTGGGGTGGAGAGATAGTTGATTACTCGCAAACAAATGTTCAAGTTGCAGGTGTTGATGAACCTGATGTAGTAAAAACAGATGGTAAATATTTATACATAGTTTCAGAAAACAAAGTAATTATTGTAAAAGCTACTCCAGCAGAAGATGCGGAAATAATTACTGAGGTTTTCATTGATGACTCCCTTAATATTAGAAATATTTTCATTTGTGGTAATAGGTTAGTAATTTTTGCAGAAGATTATAGTTATCTAATTTATGAAAACACTAAAATTGTCGAAGATGAAGGTGAAACCCTTCCCTTAACACAGTGGTATTACTCACCTGATATTCATATTAAAATATTTGATTTAAAAGATCTAAATAATTTTGAACTTGTAAAAGATGTAGTGGTTGCTGGCCATTATACAGGAGCTAGATTAATAAAAGATTTTATTTATTTAATAACAACTCAATACTCTTATGATATAGTAAATCTAGATGAAAATGAAGTTATTGTACCTAAGATACTGATAAATGGTAAAGTAAGAGAAATTCCACTTGATGATATATATTATACAGAAATTCCCGAAGAAAGCAGCTATATTACTAATATAGTTTCAGTAAATGTAAAAGATGATTCTGAAGATGTTACTTCTAAAATTTTCCTATTGGGAAATACTCAGATTTTATATGTTTCACTAGATAACATTTATGTTGCATATTCATCATATTACTATGATTATGAATATTTAGAAGAGGTACTTGAAGATGTCTTATTTCCAATGCTACCAGATTCTATAAAATCTGAGATTTCTATTGTAAAAACATTAAGTATCTCTGATTATCAAAAGAAAATAGTATCAAAATGGATTCTTGAGGAATATATTGACTTAATTGATGATGAAACAAAATTGGAATTAGCTAAAGAAATAAATAAGAAAATTGAGAAAACAGTAATTCATAGAATTAGCATTAGTAATGGTAATATCGAATACAAAGCCCAAGGTGAAATTCCAGGAAGTGTTAAAAATCAATTCTCTCTAAGTGAATATGAGGACTTTTTAAGAGTATCTTCCACTATGCAGAGTCAATTGATACGTGAATTTTTTCCAAAAATAAGCTCACAAAATAATATCTACATTCTAAATATGGATTTAGAAATTGTTGGAAGTATTGAAGGTCTTGCACCAGGTGAAAGAATATACGCTACAAGGTTTTTAGGCGATACTTGTTATTTGGTTACATTCAGACAAATTGATCCGTTTTTTGTAATAGATCTATCTAATCCTTCAAGTCCAAACGTTCTTGGTGAATTAAAGATCCCAGGTTACTCTACATATCTGCATCCCTACGATGATAATCATGTTATAGGTATTGGAATGGATAACGGCAGAGTAAAGGTATCTTTCTACGATGTAACAGATATGAGTAATCCAATTGAACTTTCAAAATATGAAATAAATAATGATTATAATTATAGAGGAACATCCTCTGCTCTAAATGAACATAAAGCATTTTTATTTGATAAAGAAAAAAATCTTTTAATAATTCCATCAGGTAGTTATTCAAAACAATCAGCTTATGTTTTTGATATAACAGTATATGATGGAATAGAACTCATTGGATCAATTTCACATGATAGTAATACAATAGAAACGCAAGATGAGGATTATTATTATTGGAAATATGATTATGATTACTCTATAAATCGTTGTTTATACATTGAAAATGTCCTTTATACTTTTTCAGATAAAATGGTTAAAATGAATAGTATTGATGATTTATCTGAAATAAATATTATCTATCTTGATTAAGCAGCCCAAAGATGAGAGAGGGGAAGCATCCCATATTCTCCCTCTTCGGTATAGAACCTCCACCCCCTCTCTCCCCCTTCTTTTAGGTCTGGGTTTGTTTCTTAAAATATGATAAAACAAAACTACATATTAATATATTTTTTTAAAATTCATTTTATATATCTATTTATGTATTTATATAAGAATATATAAATATAAATACCTCCTAAAGAAAATAAATAGAATTATATGAATATATCAACTCGTTTAATTCACCGATATCGTTTTATAAGCTTGATAGATTCCGCACTTGAACATAATTTAATTAATTTTAAGGGGATAAATAAAATGGTAATAGAGCCAGAAAATGTACACAAAATCCTTTCAAAATACATGCTTATAGATGGTTTTGATTTTGTACTTGATTTAAAAAAAAGTAATGGTTGTAAAATTTATGATTCAAAATCTAAAAAATTCATGTTAGACTGTTTTTCTTTTTTTGCTACAGCTCCACTTGGTTGTAATCATCCCAAGCTAAATAATGCTGAGTTTATTAAAAAAATTGGACAGGTTGCCATAAACAAACCAACCAATTCTGATGTTTATACCACTGAGATGGCAGAATTTGTTGATAGCTTTAGAAAACTTGCAGTTCCCAATTATTTTAATCATTTATTTTTTATAAGTGGAGGTGCACTTGCTGTCGAAAATGCATTAAAAACTTCATTTGATTGGAAGATAAGAAAAAATTTTACAAATGGAGCAAAGAAAGGGCTTGGAAAACAAATCATTCATTTTAAAGAAGCATTCCATGGAAGAACAGGTTACACTCTTTCTTTAACAAATACTTTTGTTGTCAATAAAATAAAATATTTTACTAAATTTAATTGGCCTAGGATTATAAATCCAAAAATCACGTTTCCATTAAATGAAAATAATTTGAAAAAAGTAATAGAACTTGAAAAAAAGGCAACTTCAGAAATTGATAATGCTATAGTTGATAATTTTGACGATATCGCTGGATTAATTATTGAACCAATTCAAGCGGAAGGCGGAGATAATCATTTTAGAAAAGAGTTTTTCTTAGAATTAAGAAAAATTTGTGATAAAAATGACATAATGTTTATAATCGATGAGATTCAGACTGGAGTTGGACTTACAGGTAAAATGTGGGCGCATGAACATTTTGGTTTTAAACCAGATATTTTGGCATTTGGTAAGAAAACACAAGTTTGTGGAATTATGGTTGGAAAAAGGGTTGATGAAATTAAAAATAATGTATTTAAGGTTTCAAGTAGACTTAATTCAACCTGGGGCGGAAATCTTGTAGATATGATTCGCTGTCAAAAATATTTGGAAGTGATAAAAGAAGAAAATCTTATTAAAAATGCAAAAGTCCAAGGTGAAACTCTTTTAGATATGCTTAAAGAATTAGAACAAAAATATTCTAATAAGATTTTTAATGCTCGAGGCTTAGGTCTTATGTGTGCATTTGACCTAGCAAGTTCTCAGAAAAGAGATGAACTAAAGAAAAAATTAAATGAAAATAATTTAATAATTCTAGGTTGTGGTGAAAAATCTATTCGGTTTAGGCCGCCATTAATTATATCATCTGAAGAGATTAATGAGGCAATTAACATAATTGATAAAACTCTAAAAAATTTTTAAAATATAATCTAAGGATTTTTTTAAAATATATAAAAATACCAAATTTTTTTTGTTTTATCTCTCATATTTTTTATATAAGCTAATGAATTGGGATGGCTAGTTTGACCTCGTTCATAATGGATTTATTGATAGTAGTTATAGATAGTTGAATTTACATAAAATAAATAGATTATTAATTTTTCAATAAAAAACTATATTAATAAGAACCACATTATTTTCTCTAATTAAAAAATAATGGGAGAGGTAATTAAAATGAGACGGTTTAAATTTTTGTCAATAATTTTTGTAGTATCAATGCTTTTCATATCTGTTTTAATAGTTGCAGGAGAACAAATCCCAATGTTTTCTGAGGAAAAATCAAAAATTGATATTTCAGCAAAAATTAACAGCCCTTTTAACATAAATAAATTTGGAGAATTTTTTCAATCAATAGTAAATCATTTCATAAATATTTTGCCAACTTTTATAATAAAGTTGATTAGAATTGAGAATAATAAAGAAGAAGTTGGAGAAGAAAATAATGAAAATATTATAGATATTGAAAATCCTGATGAAGAAATTATTATTGATGGACAAGAAGACATAAAAGATGAAAATAAAAAAGATACAGTTGAAAATGATCCAACGGAAGAAAAGGTTAATGAACCAGAAGAAAAACAACAAGAAAGATTTGAATTAGACTTTATTCTTGAACTTGATGAAGTATTCGAATATGGGAAATCAATTCCAGTAAGAGCAATTATTATAAATAAGGGAAACAAACATGTATTTTTATGTGAAATGGATGTTAAACTTAGAACTCTAGATTTCGAAATTGTATCACCTGATGGTTTTATTGTCCACTATATTGGACCTTTTGAGGGTAAAGCAAAAGCTGTAAAACTTGAGCCATGCCAAAGTATTATTATAGAAATTAATTTGACAGCATCAAATGTAACTTTTGGAGAAGTTATGGAGAGTCCATATGGTTTGTTTAAAGCATTCTCGTTTATACCAGGAACCTACACAATAAAAGGATTATACAATTCATATCAAGCGCTAACAGTTGATACTGCAAACTATTTTGAAGGAGAACTATTTTCACCCATATATAAATTTACAGTAAAATCCTAATCTGCTCTAATTTAGAAAAAAACAATTCCCTATTTTTTTATTGGATTCTTTCTTTAAAATAATTAATAATTTCACTTATCTTTATTCTAATCTGTTTTGTAGTGTCACGATCTCTTATTGTTACTGTTTTGTCTTTTAGCGTATCATGGTCAACTGTAACACAAAAAGGAGTTCCAATTTCGTCCATTCTAGCATATCGTCTACCAATTGACCCACTATCATCATAATACGTTTTTATTGCTGCATCTCTTAGATTTTTATCAATATCTTTAGCAATTTTTATCAGATTATTATCATTAATAAGTGGTAATACTCCAACCTTTATAGGTGCAATTGTAGAATTTAATTTAAGAATCTTATAAAGTTCGCCTTTCTTTTTACCTTCATAATAGTTATGCTCAAGAATGTAATACAAAATTCTATCTATTCCATAGGACGGTTCAATTACATGTGGAACAAATTTTTCCCCTATTACTTTTTCTTTTTTTTGCCTTATTTCATAGCAATTTTCTGGAATCTTTATCTTTTCACCATCAAGAGTAACTGTTATTTTTTTACTTTCAGATCCATCCATTTTTTCAAGTAGATCCTTGATTTTACCTGCTTTATCTTTGAAAAATGGACCTAATACACCCATATTTGGGATGATTTTTTTTACTTCTACTAATTCAGGTTTTTTAAATTTTCTATATGCATACATGTCTGTTCTAGATGATTCAATATGTGCATTCAAGTCATAGGCTGATCTATCTGCAATACCAACACACTCTACCCAACCAAAACGCTCGCTATACAGCTCTGCATCCCAACACTCAGTTGCATAATGAGCAAGTTCATTATCTGCATGCTTTCTAAATCTGAATTTTTTAGGATCAACTCCAGCAGTTAGCAAAAAATATTGTGTAAGATACATATAATAAGCAAGGGCTTGATTATTAATAATACCACTTTTTACTGCATCTTCAAGGGAAATTTCTAGTTCTTTTACATTATCAAAAAGGATTAATTTTTCATCCTTAACACTTCTAAAATTTGTGTGAGTTTTATCTTTTGGATCAAAAAAGATTTCTGCCTCAGCCATTGAAAATTCTCTAAGTCTGATTATTCCCTGCCTTGGAGAAACCTCATTTCTATATCCTTTTCCTAATTGAATAACACCAAGTGGAAGTTTTTCTCGGCCATATCTATAAAGAAGATGAAAATCTGTAAAGATTCCTTGGGCAGTTTCAGGTCTTAAAAAAGCGTCTCTTGATTTTCCAATTCCAATTTTTGTTGAAAACATAAGATTAACAAAATAAGCATCCTTTAGATTTTCTTTACAATTTGGACATTTTACTATTTTTTTTTCAACAGCTTCTTCTGGGCTTAAACCTTCATTAATTATATCTTCAACTTTATAAGATTGCTTGCATTTTTTACAATCAATAGTAAGATCTGTAAATTCATCAACATGACCTGATGCTTTTAAAACTTCATAAAGCGTAATTGTTGGAGTATGAATCTCCATACAGTTATCTATCAATAAATAAATTCTTCTCCATAGATTTTCAATGTTATTTTTAAGCAGAGAACCAAGAGGTCCATAATCATAAAAGCCAGCTACACCCCCATATATTTCAAAAGATGGAAAAATAAAACCTCTTCTTTTTGCAAGCATCATAATTTTATCATAAATATCTTCAGGCATGAATGTAGATCTCCTAACCATGAATTAAAAAAGTAAATAAAATAATGGAATTTAAAACATGCAGGCTAATAAATCAATATCTGTAACCATTCCAAGAAGTCTATCATTTGAATCAACAACAGGAATATGACTGATATTGTTTTTAAGCATTTTTTCTGCTACGTCATTAACGGAGGTGTGTTTATATGCCTTAACCACATCTGAAATCATTACTTCTTTTACAGCAACTTGAGGTAAGGAAACTTCAGATGTTGAATAATGAAGTCTAACTGTATCTCTAATTCCTTCCCAGGTCCAGGCATCCTCATCGCCACCCATACCTATATTGGTCTGTGAAACACTTTCTCTAATATGGCTTAATTTAAACAAGTCACCATCTGTAACAATACCACATAATTTTCTTTCATCATTTAATATTGGTAGGGCATTTTCATGTGTGATATTGATTATTTCCATTATGATATCAATGGGAGTTTCATAATAAACTGGGACAACAAGGTTAGTAAAATATTTTTCAATATCTTCTTTGATATTTTTATGAAGACTTCTTAAAATATCTGTTGGACTAATAATTCCAATCAAGTGTTTCCTGTTATTGATTACTGGCAAGCCATGTATTCTATGTTCATAGAGTAATTTTGCAGCATCTTTAACATCAAAATCACGTTCTACAAAATGAAAATTATCACTCATTATGAGGGCGAGTTGGTCTTCTTCAGGATTTTTAAATATATCGGTTCTTGTAACAACACCTACAACAACTTTTGTATCCTTTTTTAAAATAGGCATTCCTGACTTATTGTGCTTAGCAAGGGTCTTTAATACATCTTTGACAGTTCCAGGAACATATCCTACAATTAAGTCCTCGGACATCACATCTTCAACTCTCACATTTATTCCTCCAAATTGTTAATTGAAATATATAATGGTTTTAAAGTTTTATTATTCAAAACCACAAAATTGGCCTTAGAGTTGGAACCTTGAATGTCACATTTCAGATTTAAAGCTTTCCTTGCGCCAAATGTTGACATATATAATAGATCATATTTTGAATTTACCTTTGAAATTGACAAAATATAATGAATTTCATCTAAAATATTAGGAGTATTTAACATTGCATTGTCTGATCCAATAAGTAATTCAATGCCAACTTTTTTCATAAGTTCAAAATTGGGCCTAAGCCCAAAAAAGGAGTTTGCTCTAGGACAAACTATAACTGGAATGTTATTTTCTTTAACTTTAAAAAAATCTGATTCTGAAGCTTTAATCATATGAACCAAAAAATCTGGTTTCAGATCAAGAATTTCATCAATGTTTTCTTTAACTCTTTCATTAGCATGCAGGGCAAATATCTTATTTTTTGCCTTTGCACGTTCTGCAACTTTATATAACTCTGAATATTCCCAGTCAGAAATACTACTTATAGCAATACCATCAGAGTTTTTTAGTAATAGATCTATTTCATTTTTATCAAAATTTAAAGAGTCAGGCCTTGAAAGAATAATTGAGTTAATTGACCGCAAACGCAAGGCCGATTTCAATTGACTAATTCCTAAAATTCCATTCTCCCTAAAATCACAAAAAAATTGCGTTCCACATTTAATCATTATATCTAATGATTTTTCCATACCTTCAATAATTTCTTCATCAGATGCCTCTCTTAAAAATCTATGTTTAAGTCCATGAGGTGGTGCAACCAATTCTTCAATATTTTTTGGTAAATCAATATTTTTCTCTCTGATAAAAGAGTCACCGATATGAGTATGGGCATTTACAAACGTAGGTACAATTAAACCTTTACAAATGGGCTTTTTTTGTGGCAAGCCTTTTCCAATTTCAATTATTTTTCCTTTATCAAAAGAAATATAGCCTTTTTTAAGGCCATCTATAGTTAAAATTTCACCTGAAATATAATCCATTAAATCAAGGTAAATAAAGAAAATGGGTTTAAATCTTAACCCATATCAAGTTTAAGCTATTTTTCTTTGAAGTGTAAAATATCCTTAAGAGTTCCTTCTCTCTTTACCTTTGGTCTAAGAACTGCTTCAACAGGCATTCCACAAAGGTCAGAATCAAAAGAATCTGTATTAATAATTCCAAGGATTGAACCATCTGTATTGTCAATTTCTATTAATCCTACTACTTTTGGTTTTTTAAGTTTTTTTCCATACGTATCAATTGTTACAGTTGTATGAAGTTTCACTGTTCCAGAATTAGGTACTTCAAACCATTGATTATCAGGTATATCAACAAAACAATCCTCACAGTACGACCTTGGTGGGAAAAATACTTTTTTACATTGTGGACATTTTGCAGCAAGAAAACTATCATTTTTCATTAAATGTTTAAAGAATTTATCACCTGCAACTCCACTAGTATAAAAATAATCAGCTTGCATGTTTCCACGCCAGTGCATAGGTGATGTTGGATCAGTTTGCTTTTCAAAAAATGTCATTATTTTTCACCTCCTTTTAAGGGTTTAAAATATTTAATATCGGTAATTGCACCGATGCGATCTTTTTCAGGCTTCCACACGGCTTTTACCTTCATTCCAATATGAATTTCCTCTGGACTCATTTCTCCGAAATAATGCATAAAACCATGTTGAGGAGATGCACCATCTATTGAAATAACTCCTATAAATATTGGTTTTTTTATCCTCCGTGCATCAGCATCAATATATGATATTGAATAGGTTTCAATGGTTCCAGTGTCTTTTAAATATATCCAATCATCTGTTGGCCTAAAGCAATATTCGCAAAACATTCTTGGAGGAACAATGATACGATTACATTTCTTACACGTCCTACCAATTATCCTTCCTTTTTTCAATTCCTGTAAAAATCTACTCATTGCAGGTCCAAGAGCCCATGAATATTGAACCTCAGGTTCCCACCAAGAGTAAGTTACATTTTTACTTGCTATATCTCTTGAAGATACTTGAGTTCCAGGTGCGTGTAATGGATATGTTTTTTTAACTGAAGTCATCATTTCTATTTCACCCCCTTCTCAAAACAATAACAGTTCCCATCTGCATAATATCACCCCAAGCCTGGCCTACTCCCACCTGAGGATCTCCAGGAACTTGCCTTTTCCCTGCCTTTCCGGAAAGCTGCCAAAAAAGTTCACAAACCTTCTGACCCATTGTTGCAGCAATAGGATTACCAACTCCTAATAATCCGCCAGATGGACAAATTGGTAAATCACCATCCCTTTGTGTTACACCTTCTCGAGTTAAAACGGGAGCTTCACCTTTATCACAAAGAAGTAACCCTTCCATATGATGCAGTTCCTTGTAATCAAATGGATCATAAGGTTCTGCAAAATCAATTTCTTTTCTTGGATTATCAATTTTTGCCATTTTATAGGCCATTTTTGCTCCATTTGCAACGTATCTTGGGAAATATAAATCCCTGTTTGTCCACATTGTACTATCAATATTCCAGCCAACACCATCTATCCATACAGGATCTTGAGAATACTTTCTAGCTACTCCTTCAGAACAAAGTATCAAGGCAGATGCGCCATCACTCGGTGGACTTATATCTAATCTTTGAACAGGCCAAGCCATTACTTCAGAATTTAACACATCTTCAACTGTAATATTTGCATCAGCTAATTGAGCACAAGGATGATCAACAGCATTTCTCTTATTTTTAACAGCTACTCTAGCAATATCTTCTTTTTTAATTTTATGAACTGTCATATATCTATTCATTTCCATAGCAAACAACCAAACAAGATTTGGATTCAAGGGTCTATCAAGAATAGGATCCCAAATATGTCTAAACGCAGTCTGTGGATGAGGAAAACAAGAACTCATTTTTTCTTCACAAACCACAAGAGCGACATCTGCAACACCAGATGCAACATGCCACCACCCTGCAATTGGAGCAAAAACACCAGTTCCTCCACCATTAAAAACTCGAACGTATGGTTTGTTTGCTGCAGCAGCACCATCTAAAAGATTTTCACCCTTCATATGAATGCCATCAAATGCATCAGGTGCACTTCCCATCACAACCATATCAATATCCTTTTTTTCAATAGATGTGTCGTCCATAGCCATTTTTGTTGCTAAATATGAAAGCTCCTTTCCAGTTTCTTTTAAACGCCGTCTAAATAGAGTCATACCAGCTCCGATAACTGCAACCTTTCTCATTTTCTATTCCCTCCCAAAAATAGCAACTGCGCCACTTCCAGAAGGAATTCCACGCCATGATTGTGCGATGCCAATATTTGCATCTTTAACCTGTCTTTTTCCTGCATGACCTCTAAGTTGCATTACAATTTCTAAAGATTTCTGCAAACCTGTTGCCTCAAAACAATTACCAACTCCAAGAGAGCCGCCAGAAATGTTTGTAGGTAGTGAACCATTCAAATCAAATTCTCCTTGCTCAAGCATCTTTGCTGATTCACCTGAATCAGCAAAACCTATTGCTTCGAGATGCTGAAGTTCTTTATATGAAAAACGATCATCTACTTCAGCAATATCTATTTCTTTTCTAGGATTATAAATTCCTGCCATTTTATAAGCTAACTTTGATGCCTCTGTAGCATATTTTGCATTCATTGATCTAGTAGATAACCATGGAGTTTCTGAAAACCAGCCAAATCCTTTAAACCAGATTGGTTCTTTTTCTAAACCTTTTACTGTTTTTTCATCTGCTAATACAAATGCTATGCATCCATCAACATTGGGACTTATATCAAGTCTTTTTACTGGTTTAAAAAGATATTCTGATCCCATTACATCATCAATAGTAATATTTGCCTCAAACTCAGCATAAGGATTGTTAAAAGCATTTTTTTTATTTTTAACTACAACTTTTGAACAAGCTTCTTCAGTAATTCCTGTTTTTGCTAGAAAATGTTGCATTTCAAGTCCTGCTAAAAAATAAGGATGAATTCTATTTTTTTCATCCGTTTTACCAATTATAGGTTTTGGCGACTCTTTAGAATATGATGGGCTTCCAGCATAATTTTGTCTTTCCATGGGTCCAGAAATAGGTTTTTCAAAAATTGGATCATAGGCATGTAAAACAACATCACCAAAAGTTAAAAGATCAGAGATTTTACTATGTGCCTCAACTGCTACAACATCCATTTGTCCTGTTTTTATCTGCATATACGCGTTTCCAAGTCCATATATCCCATCACCACAAATAGTACAACAAGGCTTTAATGTAGCACCAATTTGATCTGGAACAAATTCATCAAAAATACTGAAACCTTCCCAGAAATCCTCAGCACAGGTAATAAAACTATCAATATCTTTTCTTGGATCAATTTCTGCATCAGAATAAGCCTTTTGACAGGCTTCAAACATCAGTTCTTTCCATCCTATACTAGGAGTCTTAGAACTAAAATTTGTGTATCCAATCCCAACTACAGCTACTTTTCTTCTCATGTCTAACCCCTCTTCGGCAAGAGACGAAAAAAATTTTTTAATGCCTCGCCTCACTCATTATAGTAATAGATAAACACTTGAAAAAGGTTATCGTTTTTTGCCGTAATTAAATATTTATTTTGGAAATAATATTATTTTATCATTTTATTTAAATTGCATTGGCAATTTCTTCAATTGCTTGAGGATTTTCAACAGCTGAAATATCACTAAGATCTTTACCTAGAAATTTAGCTTTAATAATCCTTCGAACAATTTTTGCAGATCTTGTCTTGGGAAGATCTTTAACAAACTTGATGTCACGTGGCTTTAATGTTTTCCCCATTATCTTAACAACCTGATCTTTGAGTTCATCTCTCAATTTTTCACTAGATTTATAATTTGGTTTTAAGACAACAAAACAAACAATATCTTCACCCTTTAATTCATCAGGAATACCAATTGTTGCAGCTTCTGAAACAGCAGGATGTTCAATTAATGCAGCTTCAATTTCAGCAGGTCCAATTCGTCTCCCTGCTACTTTTATTGTATCATCACTTCGTCCATGAAGAGACCAAAAACCATCTTTATCAATTTTAGCCCAATCCCCATGATACCATATATTTGGCCATTTAGACCAATAAGTTTCAATATAACGATTTGGTTCATTCCAAAATCCACGAGTCATTGATGGTGCAGGTTTTTTTGCAACAAGATGCCCCATTTTTCCTCTAATAGGTTTTCCGTCATCATCAAAAACATCAATGTCCATTGCTAAACCTGGTCCACGAAGTGTACAGGGCTTAAGGGCAGTTATTGGAAGTGGGGATAAGAAACACCCGACAATTTCTGTTCCACCTGATATATTTATAATAGGCACTCTTTTTCCACCGATTTTTTCGAAAAACCAATTCCATGAATCAGGATCCCAAGGCTCACCAGTAGACCCCAAAATTCTTAATGATTTAAGATTATGTTTCTTAACCCATTTATCACCATATCTCATTAATAATCGAATTGCTGTAGGTGAAATACCAAATATAGTAATTTTATGTTTTTCAATAAGTTCCCAGAGTCTATCTGGATTCGGATAATTCGGAGCTCCTTCATAGATTACAATAGTACTACCAAAAGATTGAACTCCAATTATCATCCAGGGCCCCATCATCCAACCAATATCAGTTAACCAGAAAAATATGTCATCTTTCTTTACATCAAAATAGTATCTTAGCTCTTTGGCAATTTGTGCAAGAGCACCACCATGGGTGTGTACTGTTCCCTTAGGTTTTCCAGTGGTTCCAGATGAAAATATTATCATTGCATAATCTTCGGAATTCATCCATTCTGTTTTACATTGACTAGATTGATTAGAAATAATTTCATGCCACCAAATATCTCTTTTTTCATTCCAAGGAATTTCTATATCCAGCCGTTTATATACAATTACACGTTGAAGAGAGGATACAATATTTAATGATTTATCAGCTTCTTTTTTGATTTCTACTATTTTTCCTCTTCGAATTGAGCCATCTGCAGTAATTAAGACCTTAGCTCCTGCAATATCTAATCTTGAAGCGAGTGCATGACCTCCAAATCCAGAAAATATAGGAATGCTAACAGCTCCGATTTTCATGCCTGCTATAAAGGCAATAACAATTTCCGGAACCATAGGCATGTAAATACCAATTCTATCACCTTTTTTAATTCCCAATTCCTTTAAAGCATTGGCAAATCTATTAACTTTAAAATAAAGTTCTTCATAAGTTAATTTGCAATTAGAACCCTTTTCATCCTCCCAAATAATTGCAATATTTTTTTTTATATTGGGTTTTATATGTCTATCAAGAATATTATGAACTATGTTAATTTTTCCTCCGATAAACCATTTAGTCCATTGAATACCCTTTGAATCATCAAAAACTTTTTCATAAGGTTGAAACCATTCTAGATTCATATCTTTCATTGCTGCATTCCAGAACCATTCAATATCATCCGTAGATTTCTTTATAAGTTCTTGATAGTCTTTGATATGATTTTTTTTCATAAATTTAGTAATATTTGCTTTTTCAACATATTTCTTACTTGGCTCCCAAACAATCTCTGACATCCTATTCAATCCCCCATAATATTTGATTTTAGTATTATAATTGGAAATATTAAGTTTATTACAATATAGTTTTGTTTTTTTTTATAAATTAGAAACTCTAAAATAGTCTAATTTATTTACGACTTTTTAACTTTATGGGGGTTGTAATTATATGAAAAAAAAATTTAAAGAAGGAGATATTATAATCACAGTTGATTATGATAAATGCACAGGCACAGGAGATTGTGTGACTGCTTGTCCTGTTGAAATATTTAAATTAGAGGATGATAAGGCAGTGGCAAAAAATATTAGTGAATGTATTGAATGTTGCGCATGTGTAAGCGCATGTCCCAATGAAGCTATTGAACATAGTTCTTGTTGATATTATTATTCAATTTTTAGGTAGTTAGGATAAACCGAAAGATTTATATTCACATTCTGTATTCAGTATCAAATTGTAATGATTACAATTCAGTAATTATTACATTATGGGTGAGATTATTGAATAAGTATATGACATTATTAAAACAGAATAATATGAAAGTAACTCATCATCGATTAGCTATTTTGAAATATCTTGATGAACACCATAATCACCCGACAGCTGAAGAAATATATTCAAAATTAAAGGCTAAGAATCCTTCACTTTCCAAAACTACAGTTTATAATTCATTAGATATATTGCAAAAATACGGAATAATACAATCATTAACTATATGTGGATCTGAATATCGATATGATTTCAAGGAAGGTATGCATCATCATTTTCTTTGTAAAAAATGTGGAAGAATAATAGATATAGATATAGCATGTCCTAATATCCAAAAAGTTGCACGTTATGGACATGAGATTGAAGAAGTTCATGGTTATTTTAAGGGAATTTGTAAAAATTGTATACAAAGAAGGAGTTAAAATTAGAATGAATCCTAAAACCTTACATAAAATTCCTTATGGAATGTATGTTGTTTGCTCTTGGAAAAAAAATAAAATAAATGGACAAATTGCAAATGCTTTATTTCAAGTAACTTCAGAACCTCCAACTGTTGCTGTTAGTATAAATAGAAAAAATCTCACTCATGAATATATTAATACTAGTAAGGTTTTTTCTGCATCAATTCTTTGTAATCATACACCTATGGAATTTATTGGAACATTTGGTTTTAAATCAGGTAGAGATATTGATAAATTTAAAAATATTAACTACAAACTTGGAAAAACAAAATCCCCAATTATCATAGATAATTGTTTAGGCTATATTGAAGCAGAGGTAATTAATCAGTTAGATGTTGGTACTCATACAATTTTTATTGGAAGACTAATAGATGCAGATATATTTACACAAGATAAGGTAATGACTTACGAATATTACCATGAAATAAAAGGTGGCAAATCACCAAAAACCGCACCAACGTATATTGGTAATTTAAACATAACTAAAAATAAGGAGGAAATAAAAATGGATAGATATGTATGTGACGTATGTAGATATATATACGATCCTGAAAAGGGAGATCCAAATAATGGCATTGACCCCGGGACAAAATTTGAAGATCTACCTGATGATTGGGTTTGTCCTGTATGTGGAGCAAGTAAAGATTCGTTTAGTAAGGAGTGATTAAACTGAAGAAATTTGAGATTAAACCTGATATTTATTGGGTTGGTGGAATTGACTGGAATTTAAGAAACTTCCATGGTTATTCTACTTTAAGGGGAACAACATACAATTCTTATTTAATCATAGATAAAAAAATCACGTTAGTTGATACCGTTAAATATTATCTTTTTGATGAAATGATCTCAAGGATAAAAGAAATAATTGATCCTTCAAAAATAGATTATATTGTCTCAAATCATGTTGAAATGGATCATTCAGGGTCTATACCAAAACTGCATAAACTTTGTCCAAATGCAAAAGTTATTACTTCAACACGTGGAGAAAAGGGCCTTAATAAACACTATAAAAAAGATCTAAATTTTAAAGTGGTACAATCAGGTGATATATTAAAAATTGGAAAAAGAACACTTCATTTTATTCATATTCCAATGGTTCATTGGCCTGATTCAATGGTTACATATATTCCAAATGATAAGCTTCTTCTACCAAATGATGTCTTTGGTCAACATATTGCTTCATCTGAAAGATTTGATGATGAATTTGAATGGGGTATTCTAAAAGAAGAGGCTGCAAAATATTATGCAAATATAGTAATGCCTTATGGAGATCAGGTTAAAAAAGCTCTTGAAGCTTTGTCAACTCTTGAAATCGATATTATAGCACCTAGTCATGGAATTATTTGGAGATCATTTATTTCTGAAATCATCAATGAATATAAAAAATGGGCAAATTATGAAACCGAAAATAAAGCATTGATTGTATACGACTCAATGTGGGGTTCAACTGAAAAACTTGCATATGCATTATTAAAAGGAATAGAAGAGACAGGTGTACCTGTAAAAATTAGAAATTTAAATAATACGCATATATCTGATATTATTACTGATGTAATTAGTTCAAAATTTATTCTACTTGGCTCTCCGACGCTCAATAACACAATGCTTCCTAGTATGGGAGGTTTTCTAACATATCTAAAAGGATTAAGGCCAAGAAATCGAATAGGTTTTGTATTTGGTTCTTATGGCTGGGGAGGTCAGGCGGTTGGTGAAATTGAAAAAATCCTAAACGAGTTATCTTGGGATTTACCAATTGAAAGTATTAATATCAATTGTATTCCTGACCAGAATGATTTAAAAAAAGCTAAAGAAATTGGAAAAAAGTTAGTAAAAAATATTAAAAAAATAGAAATATATAAAAAATAAGGAGGTAAAAAAATGTGTAAAAATTGTGGTTGTAGAATAAGTGATAAACCAATACAATATCAATGCCAATGTGAGGAAGATGAATGTGATTGTGGCATTATTGAGTTTGATGAAGAACCAAAGGCAACGCCCTACTGTTGTGGTGTGCCAATGAAGAAAATTAAGTAAATTAAAGAGTTAAAAGGAGGTAAATAAAAAATGCCAAAAAAGAAAGAAAATAAAATAAATATTAAGTCAAAAAAAGCAGAGGAAAAAATTCCTGAAAAAACAACTACCCCTACAGTTTGGAATCCATTTGATCTTATGGATACTATGGATAAATGGCTCTGGGAAGATCCTTGGACTCCATTCTGGCATAGACGTGGTTGGAGAAGTCTAATTCCAAAAGAAAAATGGTTTGATAGATGGTTAGATACAGATATTAAAATAACAGCAATTGATCTGATTGACACAGGTAAGGAGTATAAAATAACAGCTGAGATGCCAGGAGTTAATAAAAAAGATATCGAGGTAAATATAACACCAAATAATATAAGTATCTGTGGGGAAACTAAAACTGACACAAAGGATAAAGATAAAGGCTGGGTTAGAAGAGAAAGAAGTTATTCAACGATTTGTAGAACCATGATGTTTCCAGAGGAAGTAAATCCTGATAAGGCTGATGCAATATTAAAGGACGGAATTCTTGAAATAACTGTAACAAAGAAAACACCAACCACTGGCAAAGGTAGGAACATTCCAGTGAAATAAATTTTATCATTTTAATTGTACTTATCATTATAGACGATTAAAAAATTCCTAAATTAGGTGATAAATAAGAGTTAAAGTCATTATACCACCTAAATCCTATATAATTACTACGAAAAAACGATTGAAAAATTATAAATTATATGATTGGTGGTTTTGACAAAAAAAATAGTGGATGTGAAAGAAAATAGGAAAAGTAAAAGTATTTAGATGTAGAATCTGCGGAGATCCATATATTGGGAAAGATGCTCCAACACAATGTCCATTTTGTGGTGCCCCTCAAAGGTTTTTTGTTGAGGCAGATACCTGGGATCCGGATGAATTTAATGTAAAACTAAGTGAAGTAACTCATAAAAACCTTGAATCTGCATTAAAACTCGAATTGGATAACGCAGCTTTTTATGAATGCGCGAAAAATGCTGCTGATAAAGCAAAGGATCATTATAGTTTAGCAAAATTTAAAGCATTAATGAAAGTAGAGGGTGAGCATGCATCAGCTATCTCAAAATTCTTAAAGATAACCTCCCCTGAATTAAAAAAACAAAGATGTAATATTGATGCTAAGGCCAATACTAATGAAGGATGGGAGCGAGAAAATCGAGCGATAAAAGCTTATTCCAAATTTAAGAATGAGGCAAAAGAACCAAGATTAAAAGAGTTTTTTGGTGCATTAGTTGAAATCGAAACTGATCATCTCGATTTGCATGCTGAGTATTTAAAATAAAGGAGAATGTAATACAATGATTAGTAAAATAAAAGATGATTTACAAGATTCAATTCTTGAAACATTTCCTGTTGAATTTTCAGTTCTTGATAAAAACGACGATGTATTCGGTTGGAATAAATATAAAACAAGGATTTTTAAGAGACCTGAAGGTGTATTTAGTAGAAATGTCAGGAAATACCATCTGGAAATAAGTCTGGCAAAAGTAGAACAAATTCAATCAGATATAAAAGCTGGGTGTCAAAATAAAGCTAAGTTCTGGATTGATTTGGTATTAGGATTAAAGGGGGAGAAACATAAGATTTTTATCCAATATTTTACTTTGAGAGATAAAGAAGATAAATATCTTAGGTGTCTTGAGGCTTCCCAAGATATGACAAATATTCAAAAATTATCTGGAGAAAAAAGATTACTTAATTGAGGAGGAAAGAATTATGGATTTAAGTAATTTTGATCTTGAAGATTTGCTACTTGCAGCAATAAAAAGTGAGTTGGATAGTAATGATTTGTATTCTAACATGTCAAAAAAGACAAAAAATGGACTTTTACAAGATAAGCTTTTATTTCTTGCAAAAGAAGAGGAAAAACATCGTTTATTTATTGAAGAAATTTATATGAATCATTTTCCAGAAAATAAAATTATTTTGCCAAAAAAAAGTCCCGTACCTTTACCTGAAATAAAAATAACAGATGAAGAAATGCCGATGAGCCTACTTCTAAAAAGTGCAATGCAAGCGGAAATGACTGCAAGTGAATTCTATAAATCTTTAGCTGGACGATTTGAAGAAGGAACAAAAATTTACAACACTCTTTTATATTTTTCCGATATGGAAATTGGACACTTTAAGATTCTTGAAATAGAAAAAGAAAGTATGGAAAGATTTGAAGATTCAGACGTTTATTGGCCCATGGTACATGCGGGCCCATAATATTATATTGGGGGAAAATAATGAAAAGTCTAAAAGGAACACAAACCGAAAAAAATCTACTTGCAGCATTTGCAGGTGAATCACAGGCTAGAAATAGATATACTTTTTTTGCGTCGAAAGCAAAGAAAGAAGGATTTGAACAGATCTCTGGAGTTTTTCAAGAAACTGCAGATAATGAAAAAGAGCATGCTGAGGTCTTTTTTAAACATCTGCAGGGTGGAGATGTTGAGATTAAAGCTATATATCCAGCAGGAGTAATCGGGAAAACTAAAGAAAATTTACTGGCTGCCGCAGAAGGTGAAAAAATGGAGTGGGGGACTCTTTATCCAGATTTTGCAGAAATAGCAAAAAAAGAAGATTTTCCAGAAGTAGCTGCAAGTTTTAGACAAATTGGAGAAGTTGAATCCTATCATGAAAGAAGATTTCGAAAACTTCTAGAAAATGTAAAAATGAATCGCGTTTTTAAGAAAGAAAAAGTTGTAAAATGGAAATGTCGCAACTGCGGTTATGTCCATGAAGGACTTGAAGCACCAAAATTATGCCCGGCTTGTAAACATCCACAGAGCTACTATGAGCTTTGGATGGAAAATTATTAAAAATGGTGAACATAAATGTCTAAATTTGAAAACGAAAAAGATGCTATAAAAACAGCAATTCAAATGGAAAAGGATGGTTATTCGTTTTATAAAAAAGCTGCAGCACAAACAACAAGTGATATGGGTAAATCAATTTTTGAAAGCATTGCAGATGATGAACTACTACATCTTGAAGTTTTTAAAAAAATGTTTAATGATATAGTTGGAAAAGAAGAATGGAAAGAACTTGTTAATTCTAGTAAAAAATATTCAAATGTAAATATCTTTCCAAAAGATTTAAAAGAAGCAGTAGGTGCAAATCCTGATGTAAATGAAATTGATGCACTTAGAATAGCTATGGATAGTGAAAAAGAAGCAATTGATTATTATACAAAAATCAGGGATAATTTAACTGATTATCAAGTAAAAGAAATAATCAATGAAATCATAGAACAAGAAAAAAATCATTATATAATCTTGGAAGGAGAATTCAATCATATAAACACAACTGGATATTGGTTTGATCTAGATTATTTAGGAACATAAATTCGGAGGGATATAAACTGAGTAATGATATTAGACCAGATGCAGAACTTGATTGTGTTGGATATTATTGTCCCATGCCTATTGCTATGACAAAGGAAGAAATTGATAAAATTAAGGTTGGGCAAATTTTAAAAGTTGAAGCTGATGATCCAGCTGCAGAAGAAGATATTAAAAGATGGGCAAAAAGGACAGGACATGAAATTTTAAAATTTGAAAAAGAAGGAACAATTTTAACATTCTTTATAAAGAAAATGAAATGAGGTGTTTAAGATATGAAAGATGAAAATTCTATTTTATATGTTCAAACAACAGATGCACCTGAAAAACAATATTCACCTTTGGTTCTTGCACAAACTGCAAAAATGATGGATTTAAAACCTATAGTTTATTATCTTGGTACAGGGTTGAAAATTTTAAAACCAGGTGAAGCTGAAAAGATAAAACTGGGTAGTTTTCCAAGTGTTGCTGATATGATTAAAAAAACCTTAGATATGGGAATTGAAATATATGTTTGTGAGGCTTCAAAACAAATGCTTGGTTGGGAAAAGGTTGATCTTATACCCGGTGTAAAAATTGTTGGTGCAGGGACATTAAATGATCTTGCACTTGATGCAGGAGCAACAATGTGGTTTTAAGGGGAAGATATGAAAAGTATCTATTTAGATTTTGCATCTGCAATGCCTATTAATTCAAGGGTATATGAATTTGCAAAAAGGTATCTATTTGAAGAATTTGGAAATCCTTCATCTCTATATTCTTTAGGCCTTAATGCTAAACAAGCAGTCGAAGACGCAAGAGTTAAAATTAAGAATTTTATTAACGCTGAAAACGATAAATCAATCATTTTTACAAGCGGTGCAACAGAAGCAAATAACCTTGCAATAAGAGGAACAGCTTTAAGAAATATAAAAGATGGAAAAGAGCTTATCGCAAGCGCAATTGAGCATATTTCTGTATTAAATCCAATGAAAGATCTTCAGAAAAATGGATTTACTTTTAATTTATGTTCAGTTGATTTTAATGGTACCATTGATCTTAAAAAATTAGATAAGCTAATTACAAAAAACACAACAGTTACTTCAATTATGTATGCTAATAATGAAATTGGAACTATTGAACCAATAAAAGAAATTAGTAAAATTGTTCATGAGAAAGGAAAATATTTGCATGTCGATGCTGTAGCTGCAGCAGGAAAAATTCCGATAGATGTACAAAAAGATAGGATTGATCTATTGACCCTTTCTTCAAATGATTTATATGGACCTCGTGGGGCAGGTGCATTATATGTAAAACCAGGAGTTAGGATTCAATCAGTACTTCCTGGTGGTGGACAAGAAAGAGGCATTAGGTCTGGAACTGAAAATGTTTTTGCAATAGCAGGTATGGGTGAAGCTGCAAGAATTGCAAAAAAAGAGATGAAAAAAGAAAGTGAAAGATTATCAAAAATTAGAGACAAATTAATTAAAGAAATATTAAAAATTGATGAATCTTATTTAACAGGTCATAAAACTCATAGGCTTCCGCATCATGCAAGTTTTCGATTTAGTAATATCGAAGGTGAAAGTATACTGCTAAATATGGATATGTATAATATACAGATAGCAACAGGCTCTGCTTGTTCTCATAAAACACTTGAACCTTCGCATGTTCTAATTGCAATAGGACTTAAACATGAAGAAGCGCATGGGTCGATGGTAATAACATTGGGCTCTTCAAATAATTTAAAACAAGTCCCAATAATTGTAAGGGCTGTGAAAGAAACTGTTGAGAGATTAAGAAAACTTTCACCGCTTGGTAAGTAGAGGTGATGAATATAGCAAATGTCGGTTATAGTAAAAAGGTAATGGAACATTTTATGAATCCTAGAAATGTAGGTGTTATAAAAGATTATGATGGATATGGCAAAGTAGGAAATCCAGTGTGTGGAGACTTAATGGAGATGTATATAAAGGTAAAAGATGACATTATTACTGATATCAAGTTTAAAACCTTTGGATGTGGTTCGGCAATTGCAACTAGTAGTATGGTTACTGAACTTGCAAAAGGTAAGAGTGTGGATGAAGCTTTCAAAATAACACGAAATGATGTTGCAACCGAACTTGACGGTCTTCCACCTCAAAAGATGCACTGCTCCAACCTTGCAGCAGATGCACTTCATGCAGCTATAAAAGATTATAAAAATAAAAAGAAAAAATAAAGATATTGGAGGTAGTAAATTATGACAAAATTAAGAGAAATATACAAATGTAATATATGTGGAAATATTGTAGAAGTAATTCATAATGGTGTTGGAGAACTTGTCTGTTGTGGTGAACCCATGGAACTATTAAAAGAAAAAACTGAGGATTCTTCAGTTGAAAAGCATGTTCCATATATCGAAAAAACAAAGGATGGTGTTTTAGTAAAGGTAGGTCAGAATCAGGACCATCCAATGGAAGAAAAACATTATATTGAGTGGATTCAAGTAATATCTGATGAAGAGGCATATAGAAAATTTTTAAAACCTGGTGATAAACCCCAAGCCAGATTTAAAATTAGTGCTGATAAAATCACAGCTCGGGAATATTGTAATATTCATGGTTTATGGAAATCCTAATTTTAATTATTTGATTTCTAAAATTTTTCATCTTATAGGCTGATTAGAATGGTGAAAAGAAAGATTGTAAAAATTGACGAAGACAAATGCAATGGTTGTGGGCAATGTATTTTTAATTGTCCTGAGGGTGCTTTACAAATAATAGATGAAAAAGCAAGGATAGTCAGTGATATATATTGTGATGGCCTTGGTGCCTGTATAGGTTATTGCCCTCAAGGTGCAATAACAACTGAAGAAAGAGAAGCTGAACCATATGATGAGAAAAAAACAATGAAAAATATTGTAAAAGCAGGAAAAAACACAGTTATTGCACATCTAAGACATTTAGAAGACCATAAAGAAACAAAATTACTTCAACAGGCACTTAAATATCTTAAAGAAAATAATATTGAAGTAGATTTCAAAGCAAAATCAAGCGATAGCTGCATTGATCACATTGAATCTTGTCCTGGTGCAAAGATGAAAGATTTTACTAATGAAAAAATTGATGAGAAAGAAGAGGGCGGTACTAGGAATTCTCAACTTCGTCAATGGCCAGTTCAACTTTTTTTAGTTCCACCATATGCACCATATTTTCAAGGTACGGATGTAATCCTTGTAGCTGATTGTGTGGCATATTCGGTTGCAGATTTTCATAAAAACTACCTTAAAGGTAGAAGTATTGCAATTGCCTGCCCAAAACTAGATTCTAATCTAGATATGTATGTTGATAAACTAATAAAACTAATTGATGGAGCAAAAATTAAGACGTTAACTGTTATGACTATGGAAGTTCCCTGTTGCAATGGACTTCTTGGCCTTGCAAAGAAAGCAACTGATAGTGCTTCTAGAAAAATACCTATTAAATCAATTGTTGTGGGGATAAAAGGAAATATTCTCAAAGAAGAATGGATTTAAAGAGGCAATTTATGGAAAAAAAATGTTTCAAAGCAGGTGAAAAAGCACCAGATTTTAAACTATTTACTCAAGATGAAGAGGAATTTAGGTTATCTGATTTTAATAAAAAACGAGTAATACTATCGTTTCATCCACTTGCATGGACTGGAGTTTGTTCACAACAGATGAAAGACCTGGATAAGCATTTTCAAGATTTTAATAAATTAAATACTATTGCTGTTGGAATTAATGTTGATTCAATTCCCTCAAAAAAAGCTTGGGCAAAAAGCTTGGGACTAAAAAATACAAAAATACTATCTGATTTTTGGCCACATGGAAAAATTGCAAAATTATATAAAATATTTAGAGAAAACGATGGTTTTTCAGAACGAGCAAATATTATAGTTAATGAAAATCAGGTAATAGAATTTGTTCGTATTTATGAAATATCAGAACTTCCAGATATAAATGAAATACTCACCTTTTTAAGAAATATGAATGAAGATTGATTGGAAAAGATAGTAAAATGAATAATTGTGGAGATGAATTCCAACAAAAAACAAAATACTCCCGTTTTCAAATGAGCGGAGGCCTTGATTGGAATAAACAACCTGAGCTTTATAAGGAAATTTTGGGTTGTAAAAAAATAGATCTTCCAAGACCTAGTGTTACATCAAATATGGCTTTGGATAGTTGTTTAAAAAAACGTAAAAGTATAAGGGATTTTTCAGACAAACCAATCAGCCTTAAACAATTATCATATCTTTTATGGGCTTCCACAGGAATTCAAAGAAATGAACATGGTTTTGATTATCGTACTGCACCATCTGCGGGAGCCCTATATCCAATAGAAACCTATCTAGTTGTAAATAAAGTTAAAGATTTACCAAATGGTGTTTATCATTATGCAATAAGGTCTCATGCTCTTGAAGAATTAAAATTGGGTGATTTTGGAATAAAAGCTGCAAATGCAGCTCTTGATCAATTAATGTGTGCAAAAGCAGCAGTTGTTTTTATTTGGACTGCAATTTTTCAACGCTCAAAGTGGAAATATGGTCAGCGTGCATATAGATACATATATTTAGATGCAGGTCACATAGGAGAAAATTTAGCTCTTGCATCAACAAGTTTAGGCCTTGGAAGTTGCCAAATTGGTGCATTATTTGATGATGAGGTAAATGATATTATTGATGTTAATGGAACAAACGAAAGCACGATTTATATGAGTGTTGTTGGAAATACTTACTAGGGGTGGTATTTTTGAATAAGTTTAAAAATCCTAAATTTGCAAAACTTTTAAATGAAAATTTCATCTGTATTAAAGTTGGTTGAAAAGAAAGACATAGTATTGACAAGCATATATATGACTGTTTGTCAATTAATGACCGGTGGCAGAGGTTGTTATGAGTTTAGATGATATTACTTATTTAGATGACTCAAATTGGGAAAAAACAGTTGAAAAGGGTGAAAAACCTGTAGTTGTAATGTTTTCAAGTCCAACATGTCCATATTGTAAGCAGATAGAACCATATTTTAATGAGTATGCAAAAGAATACAAAGATAAAATAATTTTTGGAAAAGTTGATATAACCAAAAATCCAACAATTGCCGTTAGATATGGAGTAATGGGAACACCAACTTTTAAGTTCTATTGTAAAGGTAAACCTGTTCATGAGTTAGTTGGTGCACTTTATCCAACTCTTATAAAAAAGGCAGTTGAAGAATCTTTAGAACATGGGGAAAAATGTGTCAAGAACGCAACATGGAATCCACCAGAAATTACAGGTTATGGTTAGGAGTTATCCAAAATGGATGTTAAAGAAGCCATTAAAACAAGACGAGCATATCGATCTTTAATTCCTTTTAAAATAACAAAAGATCTTATTAATGATCTTGCTGGGTGTGCACAAATTGCAGCATCTTGTTTTAACAATCAACCTTGGAGATATATTTTTGTTTACGATAAAGAAATGCTTAAGAAAATGCACGATGCATTATCTGATGGAAATAAATGGGCGTATAATGCATCCATGATTATTGTTGTTCTTGGCAAGCAAGATGATGATTGTGTTATTCATGATAGAATATATTATAGATTTGATATTGGTATGGCAACAGCCCATATTATTCTTAGAGCTACAGAATTAGGTCTTGTTGCACATCCGATAGCAGGTTATAGCCCTAAAAAAACCAGAGAAATTCTTGGAATTCCTGAAAATATTGATGTCATTGCACTTGTAATTGTTGGTAAACATTCTGATAAAATTGATCCCATCCTTTCTGAAAAGCAAATTAGAGATGAAAAAGAAAGGCCAAAACGAAAGCCTATAGATGATTTTGTATATATAAATAGATATATTAAGAAATCGTGATATTATGAAAATTGAACATGTAAATGGTAGAAATAAAGGAAAAATTATGCTTTATGCTCTTAGCACATGTGGATGGTGTAAAAAAACAAAGGAATACTTAAAAAAAATTGGTGTTGAATACTCTTTTGTTTATGTCGATCTTCTTGATGGAAAGGATAAAGATGAGGCAATTAAAGAGGTAGGCAAGTGGAATCCAAGAAGATCTTTTCCAACAATTGTGATAAATGATAAAATAAGCATTTCAGGTTATAAAGAAGATGAAATAAAAAAGGCGCTGGGAATATGAATAAAGTAGAGGCAAAAGAAATAGATATTTTATATAATAAGTTAAAGAAAGAAGCAGAATCTTCAGGATATCATCTTAATTCAGATGTAGATTTTACAAAAGATTTAATTAAAGGATTAATTATCAATGAAAAAAGATATGGATATCAGGCCTGTCCATGCAGACTTTCATCTGGAAATAAAAAAGAGGATTTAGATATTATCTGCCCTTGTGATTATAGAGATGCTGATCTCAATGAATATGGTGCATGCTACTGTGCACTTTATGTTTCTCAAGATATAATTAATGGCAAAATAAAAATAGAACCAGTTCCTGAAAGACGTCCATTAAAAAATGAAAGTAAAAAAATAAAAGAAAAACAGACTACAAAAATTGGAAAAGAACTAGATAAACCAGTTTGGAGATGCAAAGTTTGTGGATATCTTTGTGGGAGAGATGAACCGCCTGAGGTTTGTCCAATTTGTAAGGCAAAAAAGGATAGATTTAAAAGGTTTATGTAAGACCTTATCCTGCCCTTCCATTATTACATGCGTCTTCATTATCCATTGGTCTTGCATGTTCTGCATGTGCAGGTTGGGTACAAAGATCTAATGGAATTTTGGTCATAGATTTGCCACAACATTGTGGAATAGTTCCTACTTTTACTTTTACTTCTTTTCCACAATTTTTACATTTATAGGTCTCATCCATTTACATTTCTCCTATTTCTGAACAATTTCATTAATTTTTGCAACAATATGTTTTTTTTCTTTTTCAGGTAAAGATTGATCAAGATTTGGATATACCTTTTCTTCTTCAAAATTTTTATGTCTATTTAAAAATTCCCTAAAGCTATAAATATCTGTTAACACTCGCTTTTTTCGTATATCTTCTCTCCAATTGTTAAGTCTATTTACTATGTAATTATGTTGTTTGGTAAGCTCTGGAAGCATTTTATAACCTTCAAATACATCATCAGGGTTATATGATGTAAATATTGCTTTTTCTTCTGTAAAAATATGCTTTTCAAGCTCCCATTCAAATTTAATAAAAGCCTTTTCCATTGATTCAAAATCGTTTTTCGTTTCTTCTTCTAGCTTATTTATCAAATCTTCAATTTTACGATGATCTTTTACCATTAATTCAAGAATACTTATAGATTTGTTCAACATAATTAGATACCTCCATAGATTTTAAAGTCAGTATATTTTTCTATATTTTATATATTACCTCTTTATTTAAACTATAGTTTTCAAAATACTCTTATATGTATTACTTCATTTAGAAGCCTAAAAATCAAAAAAGAAATAGAGAAATATGACAGAATCTAAAATTAAAATTAAAATTGTTGACAATTGGCCAGAAGAGGAAATTGTTAAACTTTATAAAGCAGGAGGCTGGTGGAAAGAATATTACGATTCATCAGCAATTAAAGACTTGATTAAGGGGAGTTTTGCATTTGCAATAGCAATAGACAAAAATTCTAATAAATCAATTGGAATGGGACGTTTAATTTCTGATGGTGTATCAGATGCATACATCCAAGACTTAGTAGTTATTCCCAAATATCGAGAAAAAGGAGTTGGTAAGCAAATTGTAAAAACTCTTATTAATTACTGTAAAAAAAGAAAGATCACTTGGATAGGACTAATTGCCGAGCCATACCAGGAGAAATTCTATAAAAATTTAGGTTTTAAAATAATGGAAAAATATACTCCAATGATATATAAAGAGGAAAAGTAAAGTGCTAACTCTTGACGATTTTAAACCTGTTACAATTGAAGATAAATCGATATTTGATAAACATTATGAAAAATATCCTCCAATTTATAGTGATAATATTTTTACAACATTAATAAGCTGGAAAGAATATGCAGATTATCATTATACATATATTAATGAAAATTTAATGATTTATTCAAATATAAACAATCAAATTAGATTTAGACCGCCCTCTGGTAAATTAAAAAAAGATGTATTTGATCAAGTGTTAAATCTAGCAAAAAAGCAAGATTCAGATTATCCTTTTGGTGTTATTGACGAAGAAACAAAGAATTGGATGTCAAAACAATATCCAAAAATAAAATTAGACGAACATAGAGACTTTTTTGATTATATATATCTTTCAGAAGATCTTGCAAATCTAACTGGTTCATCATATGCAAAAATACGTAATCGACTTAATAAATTTAAAAAAAATTATCAATATTCTGTTGAAAAAATATCTGAAGAAAATATAAATGAAGTAAAAGAATTTTTAAAACGATGGTGTTTATGGAAAGATTGTGGTTCAGATCCTATCTTAGAAAATGAAAGAAAGGCAATACTTTTTTCTATAGGTAATTTCTTTAAACTTGCTTTATCTGGAATCCTTATCAGAATAAATAATGCAATTGAGTCAATTGCTGTATTTGAAGGTATGAATAAGGATACTGCATTGGTTCATTATGAAAAGGGTTCACCTGATTTTGATGGAATATATAAAGTAATTAATCAAGAAACTGCAAAGATACTTCAAAATAATTATAAATATATTAACAGAGAATCTGACATGGGAATTACTGGATTAAGAAAGGCAAAACTATCATATCGCCCTCATCATATGATTAAGGTTTTTCATATGAATAAGAGTAATTTTTTTAGTTAGTATATTTTATTCGTCGTCGCATCCCGGACAGAATAAATTAAATTCACCACTTGCTCTTAGAAGTTTACATATTCTGCAAGTTTCAGGTATTACAGATCCCCCTCCATTTTCTATTATGTTTTGTGCGGATAATTTAATTTCACTGAGAAGATCTGTATCAGATATTTCGATTCTACCACGCTTTTTTGAAATATATTGACATACAGCAGCAGGAGTTATTCCTAACTTCTCTGCTGTTTCTTTTTGACTTAATCCATAATCGTTAATCATACTTACTGCGATTTCTTTTCTTATGACGGGCAACCCATTCCACATCATATATTCACAGGTAGTGCGTTTCATAATAGTGAATATCCATTTGTATACTTATAATTAACGATTGTTTATTTTTTTTAAAAACGATACATTTGTTCCATTTATTGATGGAAATATCTTTAATTTTTAGATATCATTTTTTTTGTAATTGTTAAATAAAACATTTTGTTAACTATTTTTGTATAATATGCCAATTTTTACCAAAAAATTTAAATACCGCTTAATGCATTAACAATTGTTAATCAGGGGTAAATTTGAAGAAATATTAATCAACTGAGGTGGTAAATAAAAAATTAGAATGAACTAATTGATTGGGGGTGCAAAGCAAGGGTTATCCCATCAGTTAATATCCCATCCTTTCCTCCTCTCTTCAATTTTTTTTTAAAAAAGAGACCCTTCCCTGCTTTTGCCACCCCTCTCATCCTTATTTTAATATAAAATCTATTATAAGTCGAAAAAATTTAATGGTTCTTATGGAAAAATTAATAACAAAAATACAAACCTTAAAAAAAAGCAATATTGAAAATAATGTACAACAGAGGATAAATGAATTCAAATCTGTTAATAAAAAATCAAATGATGAACTCTTTAAAGAGATGTGTTTCTGTTTAGTAACAGCAAATTACAATGCTGAAAAAAGCATAAAAATTCAAAATGAAATAGATAAATGTTTTTTAACAGATTCCAAGGAAGATCTTTCCAATAAATTAAAAAATTTGGGCCATAGATTTCCAAATGCTAGAGCAGAATATATCTGTGAATCATTAAAATATAAAGAAAATCTTAAAGAAATTGTTAAATTCCATGATAAAAAAGCTCTTAGAGAATGGTTTGTAAATAACATAAAAGGTCTAGGTTATAAAGAAGCAAGTCATTTTTTAAGAAATATAGGTTTTGAAGATTATGCAATTATTGATTTTCATATTATCAATATTTTAGTTAAATATAATATAATAAAAAAACCCAATTCTCTTACAAAGAAAAAATATCTTGATATAGAAGATTTATTAAAAAAAATTGCAAAAAAAACTGACCTTACTTTAGGTGAACTTGATTTATATTTATGGTATATGGAAACTGGAAAAATATTGAAATAAAAATTTTTACCTAAAGATTTTTAGAGGGAAACTGTATCAAGGGGGTGGTGATTTAATTGAATTTCAATTTAACAGGAGAACAAAAACTTTTTCAAAAGGTTATTAGAGAATTTTGTGAAAAAGAGTTAAAACCAATTGCATCAAAAATTGATAAAGAAGAGTATTTCCCATTAGGCCTTTATAAAAAGATGGGTAAAATGGGTTTAATGGGAATGACTGTTCCACAAAAGTATGGTGGAGCAGGTATTGATAAGGTTAGCTATATGATTGCGTTAGAAGAAATCTCTCGTTTTTGTGGTTCTACAGGTCTTACAGTAGAAGCGCATAATACCCTAGGTATTGGTTATATTTTCGAACATGGTTCTGAAGAGCAAAGGAAAAAATATCTTCCTCAATTAACAAATGGTGAAGAATTTGCTGCTCTTGCCATAACTGAGCCAAATGCAGGATCTGATGTTTCTGGCATTCAAACCACTGCAACTCTTAATAAAGATGAATATGTGATAAATGGGACAAAGCAGTTTATTACAACTGGTGATATAGCAAAAGTTACCGTAGTAATGACAAAAACAGACGTAAAACAAGGTTCAAAAGGAGTTTCTGCATTTATTGTTGAAAAAGACACGCCTGGTTTTAAGGTTGGACAATTAGAAGATAAACTTGGGCTTCGTGGCAGTAGGACAGCAGAACTTATTTTTGAAGATTGTCGAGTTCCTAAGGAAAATATGCTTGGAGAAAAAAATAAAGGTTTTTATGGAGTAATGGACACTCTTGATAGAGGTAGAACTGCAGTTGGTGCAATGTCTGTTGGAATAGCTAGAGGTGCATTAGAAGACAGCCTCGAATATGCAAATCAACGAGAACAATTTGGAAGACCAATTGGTAAATTTCAAGCAATTCGATTTATGATAGCTGATATGGCAACAGAGATAGATGCTGCAAGATTGCTTGTTTATCGGGCTGCGTTTTTAGAAGATAAAGGCCTTGCTTTTAGTAAAGAAAGTTCAATGGCAAAATTATTTGCATCAGAAATTGCCATGCGTGCAGCTAGAAATGCTATTCAGGTTTTTGGTGGATATGGATATACCCGTGATTACCCAGTTGAAAGATATTTCAGAGATGTTAAATTATGCCAAATCGGTGAAGGAACATCAGAAATTCAGAGGATCGTTATTGCAAAACGCTTAGGTTTATGAGATTAATTCATATACTCAACTAACTCAACATCTTTTAATATATTATCAAATAACATCTATTATATTTTCAAGAGGAAAAACAATTTTTAGTTATAATTTTAATAAAATTATTATACTGAACCAGCCATACCCCATAACCTTATTGAACTAAATTGGGTGGTTAAGATGGTTGATTATAAATTTTCAGAGGAACAAGAACTTTTTAGAGAGAGTATTAAAGAATTTTGCGCTAGCAAAATTGTTCCGAAAACTGAGAAATTAGTAGGTACAAGAAAGATGCCAGAGGATATCATAAAGGCATTGGCAAAGTTTGAACTCCTTGGCATGGTGATTGATCCTGAGTATGACGGTTTAGGTACTGATGTAGTGACAGCTGGGATTGCAGCTGAAGAGTTAGCCAGGGCTGATCTTAGCTGCGCAATTCCTGTTTTATTCTTAGTAGAGACTTCTTGGGGACACCTACTCGATAGATATGGGACAGAGGAGGCAAAAAAGGAGATATTACCTAAGATGATAAAGGGAGAACAAATTGTTGGTATAGCTACAACAGAATCAGACATTGGATCAGATTTAGGTTCTATGAAAACCAAGATTAGTAAAAAAGGAAATAAATATGTTGTCAATGGAGAAAAGATGTACATCAGTGGTGTAGCAGAGGCCGTAGAATATGGTGGAGGGCATGTTACACTTGCTAAAATGACACCTGAACTAGGTACAAGAGGGATGTGTTCATTTTACCTTCCTTTGAAGGATACGCCTGGTATAACACCAACCTATGTTGAAGATATTGGTAGAGAAAGTATTTCATGTGGTGGATTTGACATCAAAAATGTCGAAATTCCAAAGCATTATCTAATTGGGGAGGAAAATAAAGGATTCTACATTATACATGAGGGGTATGAACTTGCACGTGGGCTTATTTCTCTAGTATGTGCCGGTGCTGCATCTAAAGCTCTTGATAACGGGATCGCATATATTAAAGAACGTAAGGCATTTGGGAGACCGATAGGCAAATATGAAGGAATTCAATTTAAGTTAGCTGAACACTATGTCCGGATACAGGCCCTTCGTGAGTTGGGTTATAAGGCTCTTTGGACATATGATCAAGAACTACAAGGGAAGGCGTCGAGGTTTGAAGTCAGTTTAGCTATAGCAATGGCTAAATCTGTTGCCCCACTTTGGGCAGTTGATGCCATCAACGATGTTATGCAATGGCAGGGAGCTTTTGGGTATACTAAAGAATGTGAAGATCAGAAAGCCTGGCGGGGGGTACGTTCGTTTACACTTGCTGAGGGTTCTTCAGAGATCATGAAGCTAATTATAGCTAGGGAATTGCTTGGCAAGGATTTTTTAGCCTATCGATAATATCGGATAGGAATAGAAATGAAGCTGATCGCTTGTATAAAGCAAGTACCTGATACAACAGAGGTAAAAATTGATCCTAAAACCCATACATTAATTAGGGAAGGAGTACCTAGTATTTTGAATCCCTATGATCATTACGCAGTTGAGGAATGTGTAAGGATAAAAGGGAAGATTGGCGAGGGAAGTGTCACAGTTATTACAATGGGTCCGCCCCAGGCGCGAAGCGCTTTAATGAGATGTTTAGCTCTTGGTGCAGACAATGCGGTACTTATCTCTGATAAAGCATTCGCAGGTTCTGATACCTTTGCTACAGCTTTTACACTTTCTCTAGCTATTAAAAAACTTGGATCATTTGATATGGTTTTTTGTGGACAACAAGCCATAGATGGCGATACAGCACAGGTGGGACCTGAGCTTGCGCAGCAACTAGGTATACCTCAGGTAACTTATGTTGAAAAGGTTGATATAGACGATAAACACAAACTCACGATTCATAAACAAACAGAAGACGGATATAATATTCTAGAAACCAAAGTACCAATACTGTTGGCCCTTCTCCCACCTACATCATTTCAACCAGAGCATCCTCCAATGAGCAGTATATTAAAAGCAAAGAAGAAACCTTATAATGTTTGGGATGCAAAAACCCTTGGAGGCGATAAATCTAAATTTGGTTTGGAAGGCTCATTCACACAGGTAATAAAGACATATTCTCCACCACCACGCGGTAATTGTATAATTATAGAAGGAGCAAATAAGGACTCTGCAAAGAAGTTAGGAGAGATTCTTTTAAAAAACGAGGCTCTTACAAAGAGGTGAAGGCCATGGGGATAGAGATTATTCTTGACAAATGTACTGGATGTGGATTATGTGTTAAAGCGTGCCCATTTTCTGCAGTTAAAATCAAGAATAAAAAGGCTGAGATTCAAGTAAATTGTACACTTTGCGGGTCCTGTGTAGAGATCTGTAAGTTTGATGCGATAAATCTTGAGAGACCGAAACTGAGTGATAAAGACCTTTCAAAGTTCAAAGATGTTTGGATTTTTATAGAATTACGTGAACAAAAGATTAAAAAGGTGAGCCTAGAACTCGCTAGCAAGGCTAGAGAGATAGCTGATACTTTAGGAGAGAAAGTGGGGGCAGTGGTCCTTGGTGGAAAAGTCAAACATCTCTGTAATGATATAGCGGCTTATGGTGTTGACGTGATCTACATTGCCGAGAACGACAATCTCATAGAGTACAACACTAGTAACTATACTGGGATATTAACTGGTCTAATATCTAAGTATAAGCCTAATATCATGCTTTTCCCTGCGACTCATTTGGGTAGGGATTTAGCTCCACGTATTGCAGCTGCTTTAGAAGTAGGTCTAACTGCAGATTGCACTGGTTTATCGATAAAAGAGGGTTTGCTTCTTCAGTCTAGACCAGCATACGGTGGGAATATAATGGCTGATATTATATCACCGAGTGCGCGTCCTCAAATGGCTACTATTCGGCCCAATGTGATGAAAATTCAGAATCCAGATTTTAAACGGAAAGCAGAGATTATATCTATACCTGTAAATATAGATCTCAAGGCTATGAATATTATAATAAAAGAGATTGTTAAGACTTCTAAATTAGGGACTAAAAGTCTAGATGAGGCAGATATTATTATTTCTGGAGGTAGAGGTATGGAATCTGCTGAAAATTTTAAAATCTTAGAAGATCTAGCTGAAACAATCAACGGAGTTGTAGGCGCGTCAAGGGCAGCGGTTGATGCTGGCTGGAGACCACGAACAGAGCAGGTGGGCCAAAGCGGGAAAACTGTATCACCGAAATTATATATTGCATGTGGTATATCTGGTAAGATTCAGCATCAAGTTGGTATGAAAAGTTCTGATACTATTATAGCTATTAATAAAGATCCAGAAGCACCGATCTTTGAAATTGCAGATTGTGGTGTTGTTGGGGATCTCTTTGAGATTGTACCTCAATTAAATGAGGAACTTAAGAAAAAACTTAGTAAGGATTGAAAAAGATAGGGGAGGTGTTTTTATGAGTAATAATAAGCCAAGAGCGCGGCATGGTTTAGTAAAAGCTTTCAAAGAGGTATATATTCCCTATGGCGGCTATTGGAGTACACCCTTCTGCACATGGCAAGGAAGTTTCCAAAATCTCCATGCAATAAGGTTTGCTGCAGATATTGGTAAGAGATTTTTACAGGAGAATAAAATCTCTCCTAAAGACTTTGATGAATTAATATTTGGCATAACTATCCCTCAGCCCTCTAGTTTTTATGGTACACCTTGGCTTGCTGGTATGATTGGTGCTGAGCATGTCACTGGACCTATGATTGGGCAAGCATGTGCTACTGGTGCAAGAGGTGTTGAGTTAGCAGCATTAGGCATAGAATCTGGACTGCGAAAGAACATACTAGTAGCATACTCAGATCGATGTTCTAATGGTCCACTTTTAGTTTACCCAAACCCTGAAGCCCCTGGTGCCACTCAAGAAAAGGAAAGTTGGGTTTGGGACAATTTTGGAAATGACCCTTTTGCTAAAAATGCAATGGTTGAAACAGCTGAAAATGTAGCAAAAGAAGCAGGAATTTTAAGAGAAGAACAAGATAAGATTACATTCTTACGTTATAAGCAGTATCAAGATGCAATTAAAAATAATAACGCCTTTCAAAAAAGATATATGATTACTCCGATTGAAGTAAAAGATAGGCGAGGTCGAAAAATTATTTCCACAGTTAAAGGAGATGAAGGAATTTATCCCACAACCATAGAAGGTCTCCAAAAGCTTAAACCAGTAATACCAGACGGAACAGTTACCTTTGGAACTCAAACTCATCCAGCAGATGCCAATTGCGGCATTATTGTTACTACTTATGAAAAAGCAAAAAAGTATAGTAAAGATAAAAAAATAGTAGTCCAGGTTTTATCTTATGGAGAAGGTCGTGCAAAGAAGGGTTATATGGCAATGGCAATAATTCCGGCTGCAAAAATGGCACTTAAACACGCAGGTATTTCATTAAAAGATGTAAAAGCTATTAAAACACATAATCCCTTTGCAGTAAATGACATCTATTTTTGTAGAGAAATGGATATTGACTGGAAGGATATGAACAACTATGGCTCTTCTCTAATATATGGTCACCCACAAGCTCCTACTGGAGCAAGATTAATAATAGAACTCATTGAAGAGCTTGCTTTGAAGGGAGGAGGTTATGGATTATTTGATGGATGTGCAGCTGGTGACACAGCAGCTGCTATTGTTTTGGAAGTTAAAGTTGAATAATCTAAATATTAATTGTTATTTTTTAAAAAAGGGTGTAATGTTATGAAGATACAAAAGGTAGGTGTAATTGGTGCAGGAAACATGGGAAGTGGGATTGCACAAAAGATAGCTCAAGAGGGTATTTCTGTAGTAATGGTAGATATCAAAGAAAAATTTGTTCAGAAAGGTATTGAACTCATTAAAAAAACTCTATCTGAAGGCATTCAGAGAAATATATTTACTCAAGAACAAGTAGATATAATTCTTAATAAGATTAAAGGAACCACTGATATAAATGAAATTAAAGATGCAGATATAATAATTGAAGCTATTTTTGAAGATATTAATGTAAAAAAGGACCTTTTTAAACGATTAGATATAATATGCAAAGAAAAAACTATTTTTGCGACTAACACCTCATCGTTTTCTATATCAGATCTTGCTTCAGCAGTTAGCCGCAATAACAAATTTATAGGTCTTCATTTTTTTTATCATCCTGCTAAAAATAGGCTTTTAGAAATTATCCCAGGAAAATATACTAACAAAGATACAATTTCACTTGCTAATATTTTTTCAAATATGATCGGAAAAACTGCAATTCACGTAATTGATACTCCAGGATTTGCAGTTAACCGTTTTTTTGTTCCTTGGTTAAATGAGTCAACTCGATTGCTTGAGGAAGATATAGCAAATATTCCAACTATTGATGATATTGCGAAAAAAGTATTTAAAATACCAATGGGACCTTTTGAGTTAATGAATGTAACAGGAATACCTATCGCTTATCATTCAACCATAAATCTAGGTGAAAAATTAAGTGATTTTTATCTTCCAAGCAATCGTCTTAGAAATCAATTTGAGAAAAAAAAATTATGGGATTTAACTGGCAAAATCGATGCAACAAATGCAAATTTAATTGAAGAGCGTCTTCTTGGGGCAGTTTTTATAGTTGCGTGTTTTTTAATCGAAGAAAATGCCTCAACAATAGAAGATATAGATAGAGGTGCAAAAATTGGCCTTAGATGGGATAGAGGTCCTTTTGAGATAATGAATAAGTATGGTATAGAGTGGACTTATGAAATTGTTAAAAAATTTGTTGAAATACATCCAATGTTGAAAATTCCAAATATTTTAAAGCAACAATATGATAAAAAAGAGGAATGGAAGTTTAGTTACATTGATCTTGAAATCAAGGGAAATATTGCCAAAATTGTTTTCAATAGACCTGAAGCAATGAATGCAATTAATGAAGATGTTATAAGTCAATTAGATAAAAGATTTTCAGAAGCAGACGCGAATCCTAAAATTAAAGCAATTATTCTTGAGGGTGTAGGTAAAGCCTTTATTGCTGGTGCCGATATTCAATACTTTATAAATAAAATAAAAGAAGATAAAATCGATGACATATATAAATTTACAAAATACGGACATTCTGTTCTAAATAAAATTGATACATCAGAAAAAATTGTTATAGCAAAGCTACATGGTCTTGCTTTAGGAGGTGGAGCTGAAATCGCACTTTCTGCTGACTGTATTTTTGCTAATGAAAAAGGTAGTCTAGGTTTTCCTGAAACTGGTATCGGAATATATCCAGGCCTTGGAGGAACCCAGAGAACTACTAAATATATTGGTAAAGAACTTGCAAAATATCTGATATTTACTGGAAAAATTTTGGATGCTAAAACTGCAAAATCTATTGGTCTTGTGGAGTATGTTTTACCACCTGACAAAATTGACATAAAAATATCTGAGTTTGTGAATAGTGGGAAAATTCTTACTAAACCAATGAAAAAAAAGATTGAATTTCCAGAAAAATTCAAGAAATTAAAGGATTACTTTTCAGATTCAAATATTATGAGTATATTGGTCGGAGATGAAAAGTTAAATGAAATGGGACAGAAATTAGCAAAAACTATTTCTTATAAGGCACCTATTGCTATAAAACTTGCAAATAAAATAATAGATGAAGGTAGCCAACTTAATTTAAAAGAAGGTTTAAAGCTAGAATTAAGCTATTTAAAAGAAATATTTTCAACTCAGGATGCTTTAGAAGGTTTGAATTCGGTCATAAAAAAACAAAGACCAAATTTCAAAGGAATGTAATATTAAAAATATAAATACATTTTTTTAATTGAACCATTATTTATAGTTTATTAGATTTTAAATAAAGAAAGAAGAGAAGATATTTTTATTTAGCTAATCTTTGTAAGCAATAGTTCAAATAGCATTGCTATTCTTGGGAAGTAATTAAGAAGTCCTTTGAACCTATTGAAATATATGTCAGGTTGTGAACGGACTTTTGGATCATCACCGTTTTCAGCATTTAGTGTTGGATCTCCAAACATTGAATATTCAGTTATTGTTTTAAAATCACTTCTTTGCAATCTTCCTTCAAAGTTTGTACAATAACCCTTTATAGAATTAGCCCAAACTTGCCCTAGGTTTTTGGTATTGAATAATTCTTCGTGTGTGCGAACTTCAAGCCATCCAAAAAACCTTTCTATTGCAGCTTCTCCTTGAGAACCTCTGCTAAGTGCAGTAGCACCAAATGCAATAATTCCACCACCATTTGGGCGTTTCAGTGTTGTCCAAGATAAACAACTATCTGACTCAGTATATTCATTATTTAAACAAGCATGGTACATAACAATCGGATATTTCTTTGCATTTTTAATTGAATTTGCATCAAAATCTAATATATGCCAGCCTGACCATGGTGCAATAAGAGTTGGATTTGGGATCCATTTATTTTCGTTATTTGGTGGATGCGTGGCCCAACTCTTGGTACTACCATGACCTGAAAAATCAATGAAATCCGGAAGAACCTTTTTATAGGCAGCTGCAATATTTTGTTTAGTTAATTTACCTGTAGATGCCCAATTTTTAATACCTGTATAACCTGTTAATACATCTAAGACTGCTTGATTTGCAAATTCCCCTTCAAAAACCTCATCAGCAGGAGTTGCAACAGTATCTCCTCCAATAAGAACAATTTTCTTTGTCATTAGGTTATGTTTATCGTACCAGATTACTTTATCTATATAGTTATTTAGTTCACCTGTTGTATTACAGGGAATTTTACCTAAATAAATATCTGGAAGAAGATCCATATCTTGTCTGTCTCTTGGATATTCCCCATAATCTCCATCTTCATCGACATCCCAGTCAGCAAAGCCCATAGAACTATTATAAATATCAGCAAAATATAGATCACTTGGATAGTCTTCATTATCAATATTTATATATCTGACTGGAAATTTTTCATTATCTTTAACACCACTTCCAACAAGAATAAGATAATCTACTCCCCATGTTTCAATTGCATCTTTTATAAAGAATTTAATGCTTTCTTGAATGTCTGCTCCAGTAGGATAGATTTCATCAAGTGTTACAAGTTTTGTTCTTATATTCCTTCCTTCCTTATGATCTACAAATCTTTGTAGTGTTGTTTCAAATTCTGTTGTAGTTAATATTAACAAATCATATACATCGGGAAAAATAATAGTACTAGTAGGTGGTGTATATTTTATTTTTATATCTGCATTTTGTGCATATGATATGGTATTATCCAGAGTATTATATTGTATTGGATATAAACTTACTGCACAAACTATAACATTATCTTTACCTTCTTTTCCAGCAGCAGTTCTATAAGAAAACTGTTTCTGTGGATAAATTCCAAGCCCTGAATAAGATATTTCACTTGGTTTTTTAATGCTAGTTGTTTTATATGCCATTGAACGTATATATGATTTAGGAGTGGGTTCAATAAGTTTTGACAATTTTTGTGTTTTTATATTAGAATATGTTACTTCTACATTATCAATTTTTGTTCCAAATTCAAATGTATAAACCTTGCTAACAACTGGAATAAATGGCTTATCTTCGTCCCAATAATTAGAATTAGCTTCAGATAAACCAATTGAAATAAAACCTTCTTTTTCTATTAATTTTGGACTTGAAATTTTGATTTTTTCTAAAATTATGTTTTCTTTTTCCGTTTGTTCTATAGCAACAGCTCCTAGTCCACTAAGGACTAATATTCCTACCACTAAAATTGGAAATATTTTCTTCAATTTCTAACCCCCAATATTAACATATGTTAACTCATTATATGTTTAAATTATTTAAATGTTTGTAAAAATTTTTTGATGATATATTAGTAATGAAAATTAAATTTATATACCTCATACATATTAACAATTGTTAAATATTATGGGGTTTTGATATGAAAAAAATAAAAAAAACAGGTCTACTAGTTATTTTATTAGCATTCTCAATTTTAACAATTGGAATAGTTAGTGAGGCATCTTTTATTAAAAATGACCAAAATAAAGAATCAACTCATGAGGAAAAATCAGATAACATAATTCAACAACAATTATTTGATGCAGATTTAACATTTTATTTATGGGAAGGTGAAGGCTGTGGTTGTGACCCAATTGTGAATGCATCTATTTTTGCCGTTGGTGGAGAAGGTAACGATTCGGGCTTTACTGATGAAGATGGAAAATGCGTATTAACTCTCTTTATAAATAGTGAATATAGAGTAGAAATTCAAGCAGAAAAATTCCATAGAATTTTATTTGATATTGAAGTTATAGGTGATCAGACCTTTAATTTTCATATGAAAAAAGAGGTGAAACCTAGATTTAATTCTCAACCATTAAAAAATATTTTCATTACAAAACTCTTGAAATATATATTACTATAAATTATCTATTATTTTTAAAGTTGATTTATGAAGATACTAATTTATATCATCTATTTAAGCGAATAACTTTAAAAACATAATTTTGTTTTTAAAAAATATATGAAATTAGGAGTATTATTTACAGGAGGAAAAGATTCTACTTTTGCTGCATATTTAACAAAATATTATGGTAATGAGATTTCTTGTCTTATCACTCTTTTATCTAAAAATCCTAATAGTTACATGTTTCATACTCCTTCAATTTCAAAAGTCGAAAAACAAGCAGAAATTATGAACTTGCCACTGATTACTCAAAAAACAAAAGGACTAAAGGAAGAGGAATTAAAAGACCTTGAATTTGCAATAAAAGAAGCTAAAAATAAATTCAAAATTGAAGCTATTGTAACAGGGGCAGTAGAATCTGTGTATCAAGCATCAAGAGTTCAAAAAATATGTGATAAACTCGATTTAGATTGCTTTAATCCTTTATGGCAAAAAGATCAATTTGAACTTTTAAATGATTTAATAAAAAATAAGTTTACTACTATAATTACCGGTGTTTTTGCATATCCTTTAGATGAATCATGGTTAGGAAGAAATATTGATATGAATTTTATAAATGATATCAAAAGATATTATAACCAATATAAAATAAATCCTGCAGGTGAAGGTGGGGAGTTTGAGACTTTTGTTCTTGATTGTCCATTATTTAAAACAAATTTAGTTGTAAAAAACAAAATTATTGACGGTAAGAATAATTCCTGGAGAATGGAAATTGATTTATTATGATTTTAATAGTTCAAATATGTAAAAATAACCTTCATTACCTTGAATTTGTTAAACCTATTGAGGATATATTAAGAAAAAATCATATAGAATTCAAATCTATACATTATAAAAATATTTCAGCTGAATCAATTTTTGAATCAAAAAAAATAATTATAGCTGGAACCAGTCTAAAAGATAATACTTTTTTAAAAGATATTAAAAAATTTTATTGGATCAAGAAGACAACAAAACCAATATTGGCAATTTGTGGTGGAATGCATGTATTGGGGTTACTTTTTAATGGGAAATTAGAAAAACAACAAGAAATTGGCATAATAAAAATTGTTTTTTATAAAAAATTTTTTGGATTTAGCGGTTCAAAAGAAGTGTATGAGCTACATAATTTTTATGTCGAATCAGAAGAATTTGATATTATTGCGACTTCAAAAAATTGTCCCCAAATCTATAAACATAAAAGTAAACCATTTTATGGAATTTTGTTTCATCCTGAGGTAAGAAATAAAGATCTTATTTTAAATTTTGCGAATCATTAATTAAATAAAAATTTGGCTCATGTTGGTAAATAATCGGATAGAATGAAATCAAACCAATTACTTCCTTCATTTAGAAGCAATGAAAGAAAATCTACATAACCTTGTAGATACTTCTTAGATACACCCCTATA
>CAYFVP010000139.1:0-90915 GCA_964346655.1 uncultured Thermoplasmatales archaeon | reverse complement strand
ATCACCTTTTGGTAGAAACACATTCTTTACAAGATCATAGTGCACCATTTCCCATCCCAATTATCCCTAATGTTATCTCTCATTAATTAATTCTCCGATAGTTCAAAGGGAAGAGCCATAAATAATTGAATTAAGGTTTAAAGCTGAGCCTATACAAAAAAGATTTATATTATACCAATTTATTATTAATAACAATATTTATAATTTAATGGGACGATAAAACATGAGAAAAATAATCATATCAATATGTGTTATTGGCTTTATTCTGATGTCTTCAGGAATGCCTATAAATGCTCTTATCACGAAAGGATTATCTAGAGAATTTGAGATAGAAGGCAATACACTGATAACCGAGTTCGGAAACAATCAGACAATTGAGATTGATAGTGATGGTAATATCATATGGCAAAAAACTGGGTTGAATGTACCCCATGATGCGGAACGGCTCTTCAATAGTAATACCTTAATAACAGAATCTAGTGGCGGTAGAGTAATTGAGGTTGATGGTGATGGTGATATCGTATGGGAAAAAACTGAATTAGTAGGTCCTATGGACGTGGAAAGGCTCTCAAATAGCAACACACTGATAACAGATTACGGTGACGCATGTGTAATAGAGGTAGATATTGATGGTAATATCGTATGGGAAAAAACTGGGTTGAGCGAACCCTTTGATGCGGAACGGCTCCCAAATGGTAACACATTGATAGTAGAAAGTTGGCCTGAAGGTCGAGTAATAGAGGTGGACAGCGAGGGAAATATCGTATGGAATAAAACTGGATTCAGTGGTCCTGTAGATGCAGAAAGACTCTTCACTGGTAATACATTAATAACAGAGCATATTGGTAAAAAAGTAATTGAGATTGATAGTGATGGTAATATCGTATGGCAAAAAACTGGGTTGAGTCACCCTAAGGATGCAGAAAGACTTTCAAATGGCAACACATTGATAGTTGAGACTAGTGGCAATCGTGTTATAGAGGTGGATATTGATGGTAATATCGTATGGGAAAAAACTGGTTTGTATTGGCCTACAGATGCGGAATGGCTTTCTAATCAACCGCCAACTGCGCCAGAAATAACTGGTCTAACAAGTGGAAATGTTGGAGAATTTTATGACTATGATTTTACTGCAACTGATCCTGATGGGGATGATATGATTTATCACGTTGAATGGGGTGATAGCGGTGTTGATGAAGGTTTTGTAGAATCAGGCGGGGGATTTACTTTAACTCATTCATGGAGTGAGGAAGGAGATTTTATTATCAAAGCTAAACTTATTGATGAATTTGGTGCAGAAAGCAATTGGCGTATGCTACAGGTCTCAATGCCTAGGAATAAGGCGTTTTATTTATATTACTCTCTATTGTTGAAATTTTTTGAACAATTTCCAATACTACAAAAAGCATTGTTATATTTTATAAAATAAAACGTATAGGTCAAAACCCATATGAATAAAAGTAATAAATACCTGATGAATATTAATATAATTATGGGGGTAAAAAAATAATGGAAGATAGTTCAGTTAAATTAGGTTTGATATTTACCATTATTATATTATTTATTAGTGCAAGCCTTTCACCTTCAATAAGTGGAAATATTGAAAAAATTAGAAATACATCAGTTAATAATTTTACAATTAATTGTTCCACAGGTAATGCTGGATTATTAGCTTATTGGAGTTTTGATGAAGGGAGTGGTAGCACTGCGTATGATTATTCAGGGCATGATTATCATGGGACAATTTACGGAGCATCATGGACTACTGGTTATTCTGGTTACGCGCTTGATTTTGATGGAGTAGATGATTGTGTTAGTATGAATTTATACTCAAGTGAGTTAGGATTTAATAAAACTGATGACTATAAAATTTCTGCATGGATTAATTCGGAATTAACTGGTCCGGGTGTTGTTTATATGATAAGTGATTTTGATCTAGTGCCAATCTTTTATATTAAATTTAATTTTGATGGTACTCTAGAGATGAAGGTACAAAGTACTTCAAGTTGTATAATTAAAATAAATTCTGACGATAGTTATGATGATGGTTTATGGCATTATATTGAGGGCATATATTATGGTTCATCATATCCAATAATAGAACTATATGTAGATTGTGTATTAGTTGGCAGCGATACAGATTGGTTATGTCCTTTGAGTTCTCACCAGTTTAAAAGAGCTAAAATAGGTATGGCAAGTTATGATAGTACAGAATTATTTAATGGAATAATTGATGAGGTTAAAGTTTTTAAAATACCTAGTGGAAATCAACCACCAAATGCACCAATTATTTCTGGCCCAACTTCAGGTAACGTTGGTGAAGATTATAATTATACTTTCCTTGCAACAGATGAAGAAGAGGATGATTTATACTTCTGGATCGATTGGGGAGACAATAACACCACGGGTTGGATTGGGCCGTATAGTTCAGGTGAAGAAGTGAACGTGAGCAATTCTTGGTCTGAAATTAATATATTTGAAATTAGAGCCAAAGTTAAAGATACTTTTGATATTAGTGAATGGTCAGCTTTTTTAGTAGTTATGGGAAATCTAGCTCCAAATAAACCAAGTATAACAGGTCCAACAATCGGAAAAAAGGGACAAAATATTGAATATACATTTGTTTCAACAGATCTAAATGAAAATGATGTAAAGTACTTTATTGACTGGGGAGATAGCAATACAAAATGGACAGACTATTATGCCTCTGGTCAAAAAGCAACCCTTCTGCATACATGGTCTGAAAAAGGAACTTTTACTATCCAAGCAAAAGCTAAGGATTTAGAAGATGCTGAGAGCGACTGGGCAGATCCATTCATAGTAACCATCACCGAAAAATCCATTATTATGGGATTTATTACAAATACGAGTTTGAATGGAGAATTAATCTCTTTCAATGCGAAACTGTTAATTTATATATGTTTAAAGCCTTTGTATGGGAAGTTTTATTTATCTGGAGAAGAGATAATAATATCAAGAGAATACACTGGTAAGATAAGTGAGCAATATATAATTGGCATTTTTGATGCAATTGTCATTTAAACTAAACCTTTTTCAGTTAAAATCATTATTTTCTAGCTCGTTTAACTGATTTAAAGAGCAAACTAAAAAAACTGTTTTTCCTATTATTTCTGAATTAAAGTGCAAAATTATGAATAAAAATGCAAACACGAATAAAAGTGCAAAGCCCCTATTAGGGAAACCTATATATCTAACACGTATCAACACGTATTATCCTGGGAAAACAATTAATAAATCTTAAAATTCGATAGCGGTGATAGTTTAAGAATCAAAATGTTCACCCCCAAAAAAACAAAAACAATACTATCTCAGTCGGAACATTAGTCGGAAAATCCGACCAAACAATAAAAAAGAAAGAAAAAAGAGGATTAATAAAATAGATTGAAATGTATATTTTTGAAATATCCAGTTTTATTTTACTCCTATAAACATGTTGTGCAGCCGGCAGGCGGCGTGCTGGGTACTTTTTTCTTCTGTAAAAATGTTAAAAATTAATGTAAACATTGTGTCGGCCTCGAACCATAAAATAGTAATTTATCAGTAATTATGTATTAATTCTTTATAAATTTTTAAAAGATAATAAAAAAGAAAAAAGAAATTTATTTTTTAATATGTTAATAATCAACTAAGTACTCATATTATATTTGTTAGTAATGGTAAAAAATCTAATAGCTTTGTAATAAATCGTAGAATTGGTATTTCAGTTAAATGTATGTTTTTTGGTATGCGTACTGATATAGTTGCCCAGTCACTTTGTGAACCCCACATATCAATTGCCTTAACTTTAATCTTATAGTTACCAATTCTTTTCCAGGAATGTTTTAATGTTATTTCTTCACCTGAATTATATGGACCGATCCATTCTTGAATACTTCCATCACCCCAATCAATAGTGTAATACAAATTATCATCATCTTGATCTGTTGAACTTATTATATATTCATGTTGTGTTCTAATTTTTCCACTAGTCGGGCCTTGGATAATTGGTGAAATAGGAGAATGAGGATCGGCCGGCCAATCAAAGCTATTAGGATCATAATCAACCCATGCGACAAAAGCACCCATATTCAGACAATCATATTCAAGGTTAAAAAAACCATCATAACCCCATTCAGTTCCCCAACTATTTTTAACAATCCAATAACCACCATTTCCAATGGATGAGTCATCCTTCCAACCTACTATTGTAATCCCATGATTTACATAACCTGGGCAATTTTCGTCTAAATCCTTGTAATAATCCGATGGTTTATGATGAGTTCTTCCCCAAGTTTTAAAATTATTTGTCACCCAATAAACAGAATAAACAGGGCCTTTTTCATAAATCAATGATTTAATATTATCTATAAGATCAGGATTATTTATATTCCAATATCCTGATTGCCAAAAATCAGAGATTGGTATAAGAAATTCTTTCCAATCCTCATCTTTCTCAGAACATTGTGGAATAAAACCATAATTGGAGCGATAGGTCATACACTTTTCTAGGATTAAACCATTAAGATTGCCCCCTGATGCTGATGTGTCATTAATATAGTAAAAAGCACATTTATAAGGATCTCCTCCGTGGCAACTTCCTGCTTCAGGTATACATGATAGCACAAATTGTTCAGAAAGATCAGGGTTCAGATCGGCACATCCCTCTTTTATTTTTATTACACTTTCCAATGCACCAATTGCTCCAAATAACCAGCAACTACCGCAATTACCTTGGGTTCGTGCAGGTGTTGTCCAGTCTTTTCCATTGTGATCTTTCCAACTGAATTCATCAGGAGTATCAATCATCTTAATATCAGTATAAGTATTATCTGTAAATAATTCAATTGGAATTGGCGTCATAGTAGGATATTCAGAATTAAGATCATTTTCTATAACTTCATTATCATTATACTGACAAGGACATCCCGAATATTTATTGATTTCAGTGTATCCAGATACCAAACCAGATCCAAAGAAAATCATTATAATGCCTAAAATAAAACCTTTTCTTATTATATCTCTTTCCATTTTTTGTATCTCCTATATTTTAAATTATTGATTGAAAGATAAAATTATTTATAGAAATTATGTACAAATATAAAAAATAAATAATTAAAAAGTAAGCTACGTTCAAAAAAACTATAGATTTATATCTATAATAGAATAACTATGTTAATTATATCACAAGGGGATTAAATAATTTAAATATAACCTTAGTAAATTATATTCATTATCTAAATTTTCTTTTAACATATCAATAATGTTTTTTTGGGTATAAGTTGAACATTACGTTCCCTTATCGGCTATTAACTAATTGCATATCAGCCGGCAGGCGGTGCTATTATTTTAATAACAAAATTATTTTTTTAAATTAAACCATGAATAAAAATAACACATTATATTTTACAGAATATAACTGATTATTCTCTGCAGTATTGGAAACATATCAAAAAATCTCAATAAGAAAGAATCATAGATTGCTCTAGTTCTTGGTATTGTAATTTCTAAAGAACTGGTTGCAATTGCACCATAATCATCCTTAACTATCACTTCAACTATAAATGTTCCACTTTTAGACCATTTATGTTTTTCACATATATCAGTCCCTGATCCAAAGGGACCAGACCAGGGAGTCATCTCACCATCATTCCAATCCCATTTAACTAAAAGACTATCTCTATCGGGATCTGATGCAGTAATACAAAAAATGTATTCGATTCCAGGTTTTCCACGTGTTGGACCGTTTATAATTGGTAGATTAGGAGGATCATTCTCAACAATTTTAACAGGATATATATCAGACCAGTCACACTCAAAACCATATTCATCTTTGGTTTTTGCTTTTATGTCAAAGTCACCAATTGAGGTCCAAGTATGACTAACTATTGCTTCAGTGCTACTTTCATAGGGGCCAACCCAATCTTCAAAACTTCCATCTCCCCAATCTATATAATAATATATCATATCATTTTCAGGATCCGCTGATGAAAAAGTAAAATCATAATCAATTCCAACTCCTCCAATAATCGGACCTGTGATTTTTGGGGTAATAGGTGGATGATTAAAAGCAAGTTCACCTATCCAGGTACCCCAGCGGTTTATACCACTTTCGTTATGTGAGTGGGCATATTCTTGAATAGTCCATAGCGTCTGATTAACAGGATCTAACGAGCAAAGACTATAGTCACCCCATCGATTTCTACCGTAACCGTCGATAAGGTTATAGGTAGCCTCACCTTCTTTAAGAAGGGCAGGAGGAGCCATCTCACCTGGTGGATCACTGGTTAATCGACCTGTATAGTATGCTGCTGCATATTGTTCTGAATGTGATCCTGAAAAGCCCATGATTACATCACCAACAACATTAACCATAATTGTAGGAAAAAAATAGTACATAACTGAATCCTGGATAGTACCATAATCATCCAGTGTGGTATTCAAGACGTCTATCTTATACCATCGGGAAGCAGCTCGTCCATCAACGCCTATACAATGTGCAGTCCAGATATAACCATCACGATAGACCGCATTCATTAGACGATGGCCTACAGTATCCAGTGGAACAGTACTACCAAGAGCTGGGGCATCAGGTGGGGCAGAATGTTGTGGAATAGTTATGAAACATAACTCTATTAAAACAGGATTGGATATAAGATCAGTCAAAAGACGCAGGCGAATTCCTGTTGATGATGCACGGGAAACAAAATACTCACCTTCAGATGAACCAAATGTATGAACTGGTTGAATAGCTCCTTCCCATGGTAATCCCCGGAATGCATAAATATCACCAAGGCTTGGTTCTGAAGCAATTAAAGGAGCCTTATCAAGTGCAAAAATACTCATCCCATTACCACCACCAATCATGTAAGCTGCAGTATAGACACCAACTTCATCAACTCCAAGGGTTGGATAATCAGGCCATTTACCAGCATCACTACCTTGAGATACAACAAAATTACACTTGAACCAATCCCCAGTGGGATCATCAGAAGTTGATACAGCAAGATAAAGTCGAGTTTCGAAGTCACAAACAATAATGAACCAGCGGTCACTATATTGATCATATAAAACACGTGGATCTCCATTACAACCAGGTAAAAAAGCACCCAGTAGTATGTTAATTAATTCCGTCCCTGTAGATTTGTTATATACAGCAAAGTTTCTGTTGACAACTTCGACGAAATGGTTAGGACCAGCGGCACCACAAGAATCAGGAGGATAAGACCAAGAACCAGCATCACCTCTGATGACACCTTGATAATCAGATATTAATGTTGGCGTATTTACAGGATTATCTTCACGGGAATTACTGCTAGATCTTTCAGATAAAGTCAACTCCTTTTTATCTGTAACAGATGATGTTTGAATAGTAGATATTTCATAATCATCAATATAAAAACTACCAGTTCCAGTTTCCCATATCAAACCAGCATAGTTTGAATTTTTAAGATTTTGGTTAAAATAGCAATCTTCAAAATCAAGAACTATAGTTGTAGGTTGCTCTTGTTTATTTATTATATTAGAAGTATATGTTAAATCATCCATGGCATACCAACCTGCACCATTGAAGACAGGGATGGCCTCGATAACGATTCTATCAACATCAACAAGGTTCATTGCAAACCACGTAGGTGTATTATCAATGTCCTCAAACCAATCAGTAATTTGGATTTGTTCACCGTTGCGATAGCCGATGACACGGATGCTGCTTGCCCATACACCTTCACTTCCACCCTGACCAGCAAACCATGCACCATGGATATCAACATTGGACGGGAAAGCAATACCCATCTTAGTGTCACCCCATTTGTTTATAACGTTATGCTCACCTGAGTAAGTATAATAACTCGCATCTCTAGATGGTACAACCCAGATACCATGTTGCTTATTATCCTCGTTGATATCCATATCTAAATTAGACCGCAGGAGTAGATCCCGAGCGATGCAATCATCCATGTGTTCAACGATTCCTGGACCATAGTCAATAGAATCAAGCTTTTCACCAACGATAACCTCACCAGTGCCAATAGCGTTTATCAGATGTTGTAACGAAAAATTATTTGCTGTTTTAAGATCAATATCAAAAATCTCATAAATCTCATACGATTCTTGAGCTGGAGATAATGACGGCATTATAAAAAAAAACATAACCAAAAATATCAATATTTTAATCCATAAATTTTCCTTCATTTTATTACTCCTTTAAAAATAATTTACTATAGGATATAAGATATAAACATTTAAATATTATCTATATATAAAATTAGTTTTTGTGGGTGTAAGTTGAACTTTAGGTTATTGTCCAGTAGGCACTGTTATTTAAATAGCTTAAAAATAAAAGATTGTTACAATAAAAAATAGAAATTAATTTTATTCTTTTAATATCAACTATTTATATTATCTAAAATTAAGATGCAATTTAGTCATTTTGAATAATTGGCCATATTAATAATTTTACACGTAAGCTTTATAATAGACAATGAAGAGATAGTCAATGGTGGAGGTTAAGATGAAATGAAAATAAATTATTTGATGTTTGCCTTAGTTTTTCTTATATTATTTAGTAATCTTTCTCAAGCATGTGATCCTTATGAATCCACAAGAAAATGTCAAGTTTCTTATCTTTATTTATATGAGAAGGATCCTGTCACATGGGATATTATATCTAATGGTTCTTGGGGAAAGATGAAATACAAATCATCTGGAGAAGAATTTGAATTTGTTTTTAATGGCCATAATCTAACCCCTAAACAAAATTATACGCTTATATATTATCCAGATCCATGGCCAGGCAATGGATTAATTTGTCTTGGAGTTAGTACAGTAAATCAGGACGGGAATATTTATATTGCAGAATCTCTAGATACTGATAATCTTCCAGCTGAATATGATATAAATGAGGGAGCGAAAATCTGGCTTGTATTATCAAGCGATGTAGATTGTGAAAATTCAAAAATGATTGGGTGGAATCCAAATGAATATCTTTTTGAACATAATTTAATTCATTTCCTGAAAACACAAATTGATGCATCTCAAGAAAAATGTAGTATAAAAACAAAAGAAGTAGAAACAACAGATGAAGAGTCTGAAGAAAACGAGTATATTATTGACATAAAAGAACTTAGCCTAATAATATCTAAAGTGTCAATATTTTTAGATAAATTTTTAGATAAACTAATAGAACGTTTTCCAATAATTGAAAAGATATTACAGCAGATATTGTTCTGGATTTATTACAAAATTGCCACTATAGAGCCATAAAGGTTTTAATTCTCTTTTTTTTAATTTATACTTAAAAAAAGAAGTATGATATACATTTTATAAACAATTAATAATTTACCTGGCAGGCGGTGTACTATTTTATCAAAGGTTTTATTTTTAATAAAGCAACTTTTAGGGTTTTTTTTTAATTAATATACATTATATTCTTTAAACTTTAATAAGTTTAAAAAAGAAAAAAAGAGAAATATTATTTTGATATGATTTTTTTTAGGTATTTTCTGTTTCAGTATCCGTTGGTGTTTCTTCCTTTGGGGGAGTTTTTGATTTTTTATCTTTTTCTTGAGTTGTTGCTGCTATTAGACATCCTCTTGCTACTGCATAAAGGGGATCCTTGGCTCGTCTTATATCTGATATTTCAACTATTAATTTTGAATCCTTTAATTTTTCCTGGAAAATTTCGAAAAATCCTTCAGGTAAAGCACTACCGCCTGCAACAACTACTGGAAATGCTACTTTAGGTGGTGTTATTTTTGCAAGCCTTTTGTTCAGATGTTGAATTACATATGTAATTAAAGCTTCATAATAAATTGAAAGAGCCCCTTCTGAACTTCCCATCTTGACTTGTTTACTTAATTTTGAAATAGATTCCTTAGTATGAGTCACATGTTCTTTAGGTAGACCTGTAGCCTTTGCTACTTCTTGATCAATCCAGTCTCCTCCTCTACTGATACTAAATGACATCAATGGTGTCCCTAGATAAGCAAGCGTTACATTTGTAAGTCCAGCACCAACACTAATTCCAATCCCTGTAAAATTGTGGTCAGATAATTCAGAATAAATTACTGCTAAACCTTCATCAATTACATGGATATCATAGTTCAACCCACGTGCAAGTGCTTCCATTGTTTTTTTATGATAGAGAACGTTCATATCTGTATCTACTGGATCTGCAGGAGTTGATATATATAAAACTTCGTTTTTTGTTTTCGGGCTTCCTAAAACTTTCTCAATTATTAATTTCATGATTGGAATTGCTTCTTTCTCCTTTGGGCTTATTATGCCGTGACTCATTGGTCTTCTTGTTTCTTTTTCAAAAATTGTTGCAAATTTAAAGGCATCCTCTCCTAGTAATGCTATCCCATCTTTTTCTTCTATATACAGAACTTTTGTTGTGTCTAACATATTCTTTGTTAAATCAGTGGAGTCAAGGTTCATAAAAGCGTTTCTCTGCTGCATAAAAATAACATCATTTCCTTCTTTTTCAGCACAAATAATATTCATGGTCCCTATATCTAACCCTTTTGCCATAATACATCACCATCCTTTTTTTGAGTGCAAACTAGATAGCTAAAAGAAGCTTAAAAACGTTTCGCTTCATTTAATCAATTTAATTTTCTTTTTTTTTTGGATTTCTTATGTTTTCTATCTTTAAAACCACTAAATAGTCTTTTTTTTGATTTTTTTTCCGTCAGAGTTTTATTTAGAATAATTGAAGCTTTATCAATTCCTACTGAACCCCACTTTTCTTTGTCACCTGGATGTATAGTTTTTTGTAAATCCGCAGATTCATTGATATCATCTTTAATACGTTTTACAGTTCCCCGAGTCTTGATCTTAGAAAAAGATTTTCCTGGTTTAAATTCTCCTGTATCTTCAAATTCAATTTGTAACCCAGCTGCAGCAGCTTCAAGACTTTGTCTTGTAGCTTCTTCAATGTCTTTCATTATTTCTTCATCAGTATAAAGGTGAGTTGGTTTCATATCATATGTAATAGGTTCAGCTTTTTTTTCAATAATCGATAGTATCACATTTGCAAAGAGATTTCCTATTAATATTAAAGAACCTGTAATATATAGAACAAGAATGTAACTGATTATAGGATAGTACCAGTTATTACGATAATTTAACATAAATAAAATAATTGCAATTAATGAAATAAATGAGCTTATTGCAATAAAAATATATCCTTTTGTCTTTTGTCTGATCATCAAGTTAATACCTAAAATTGTAAGTGAAAAACCAATTCCAAAGAAAGTAATAGTATGAAAGATTATTTCTTTTTCAGATCCATAATGTATATTAAAATATAAAACTGATCCACATGCTATGACAACAAGGGAAATTCCTATAATAAATAACATTGAACCAATGTAGTAAATCAATTTTCCGCGATGTAAAATTCCAGATGAATCTTCCTCTTTTTCAATTTTTAATTTTTTTTTGTGCATCTCAGAGCCCAATAGGCATATTAGTTATTATATATATAGAATTTATGCTTTTTGTTTCAATTATAGTATTTTCTTTAAATCTGCAATCATAAGCTCCTATAATTACAAATAATATATTGGGTATTTCTTATATATAATAAATTAAATGTTATGTTTTAATTTTGTATTTATCACGTTTAACTCACTCTTAATTAAAAAAAATAATAAGTTTTATAAAAGCAAAATTCGTTTAAAAATACGATTAAATTGACTCAATTTGAATATAATGTTGGAAGAGAAGCAAGTAATATTCTTACTAGAATAAAAATAAGTAATTCTTTTTTATTTTTAGGTGTATCTCTAATATTAATCTCTTTTTTTTGCCAGTTAATCAGCGGGCAATTTCTTACAGATAATATAACCGTTTTAAGCCTTAGTTCTATAAAAATTGGCCTTATCACATTGATATTTGGAGCTATTTTTAGTCTTTTAAATGTTTTAACAAACCCTTATCAAAACACAGTAATAACTAAAGAAAAAACTGAGAGGAATATTAATCCATTTAACAAGGAAGCTATAAAGCCAAGCACTTATAAATTATTTTTAGACTTATTGAATAGATATGAAAAAAACATTTTATTTACAAAAAAAACTAATTATACTCAAATAGAAGGAAATAATTGGAATAATTTATTTATATATTCATTATGGACATTTTTTTTAATTGTATATATAATATGGATAAATGTCGTTATTGAAATTATTCCTAACGAGATAGATCTAGTGATATTCAAAATATATCCTTATTATTTATTTACTATCATTATAATAATACTAATAATGGTAATAATATTTAGTTTTCGTAATGCCAAACATCATATAAATCCACATAAAATAAAAAAATAATTTTATTTTATAGATAAGTCCAATCTGCCACTAAAGTGACTTTAAGGGTAAAAACTTTTTTTTTATAAAAAATAAGAAAGAATATAGTTGCTTAATAGAGGCATTTTTCTCTTGGAAATCCTATTTTTACATAGGTATTATGGATTTTTTCATATTTTTATATTTTTCAAACCTAATATACATTTTAAAAATCACAAACATAGACAATGCTACATAAACTAAAGCAGATAAACCTAGTAATCCCCTTAAAGACATCAAATAATAGGCTGGAATCAAAGGTACATAAGTAAAAATATAAAACCATAAAAGAAATTTCCAAGCATTCTTTCCTCTTTCACTCATCCATTTAAACATCTTTTATCACATCCTCTCCATCACATTAAATATTCTCTTATATATTATACTCTTCCTTTTTTCATTTATAAATGTTTTGTGTAAATATGTCAAAATGTTATATTTTTTAAGAAAAAAGCACTAGAAAATAGGTCGTTTTTTCAATTAATTGGCTATTTTGTAATAAATCTATAAAGAGATTTAAATTCTTGAGAAAAGAAGATTATATCAACTAATTTTTAATACAATATTACGATATTTTGTTCATAAATGATTTTTTTATAATATTTTTCTGATTTTGAACATAAATTCAAAAGAAACTATAATAATTTCTTTCCCTTATATATTATTTAAATATTTCAGGGAATAATAATTTTATATACTTCCTATCAAATATATATTTATAAAATAGAGGAGGTAAATAAGAAATGAAAAATAAATTAATTGGATTTTTTGTATGCATACTGTTAGTTGGATCTGTTGTATCTGTATCTGGAACTGTAATGAATAATAGAACTAATTTATATACTACTCCTAATAATACTCTTTATGTTGGAGGAGATGGTCCAGGGAATTATTCTTCTATTCAAGATGCAATAGATAATGCAAGTGAAGGCGATACGGTTTTTGTTTTTGATGATTCATCTCCATATGATGAAAGTATTTCTATAAATAAGAGTATTAATTTAATTGGTGAGGACAAGGTTAATACAATTATAAGCAATAAAAGTATATCTGTAGGTGCTTCTGGTGTGAGGTTAAGTGGTTTTACAGTACAATACAGTTATGGTATTAATATTCATTCAGGAGACAACAATACTGTATCCGATAACATTTTCAAATCATATGAAGAACATTTAGGACTAGGTGGTGTTTCCCTATACGATACAGGTTATAACACCATTTCTGACAACTCTTTTTTTAATTGTGGTCTCTATATACCTTCCCCTTATGAAAACTACATTTTTAATAATACAGTAAATGGTAAACCATTGATATATCTAGTAAATACCTCAGATAATGTTATTGAAGATGTTGGGCAGGTATTTCTTATAGGTTGTAACAATATTACCATTAAAAATTCTGAAATAAATAATTTATTCATGGGTATTGAACTGATTAATACAAATAATTGCGTTTTCTCTGATAATATTTTAACAGATATCAGTTTGTTTGGTTTTACCTTAATAAACTCAAACAATAACATAATTACAAAAAATATAATCTCGAATAAATTGATGAATAATATTGGAATAGGTTTATTTCTCGTAGGATGTCAGTATAATAGGATTTCGAAAAACTTTTTTAAAAACGACATAGGTAATATATGGTTAGCTAACACCTTAGAAAATAATATCAAATATAACAATTTTAAATATGTTAATAGACGTCTAAATATTGTTTCATTGGATTCAGATAATAATTGGATTGGTAATTTTTGGAATAGACCTAGAATACTACCAGTTTTTATATGGAGTTTCAATCCACCTCGAATATTACCTACTTCTTTAGATATTGACTGGCGTCCAGCAAAAAAACAAATAGATATTAATAGTGTTGAGATCCACAGGGGAACACAAGAAATAAATATATTAACTCCAAAAATTCATATAAAAAATGCATATTGGGATTTATTTACTCATTTCATAAATTTGTTCCCAATTTTAAAAACACAACTATATCGATTGGGAATAAAATAATCAAATAATTTTCTTCCTTAGGATTATCTCCCTGAAATAAAGAAAAAATACAGGAGGAAATAAGAAAATATTTAACCTCCACCCAAATAAAAAAATCAAATCATGGTTTTTTCTTATTCCTCCTTCTTTTTTTTGTTTTTTCAATTTGTTTAAAACTATTAAATAAATTATACAGACAATAAACAATTAAAATATTATTTGATAGAAGACGTTTTTATAAACAAAAATTATTTCATTTAAAATTGATATATATATACTTTAACTATCGATTTTAATGTTTTATAACCCTTGATGGAATTTTTTATGTAGAAATATCAACGATTTTTATTTTAAAATTAAGAGTTTTACCAGCAAGTGGAGGATTAAGATCTATTGTAACAGTATCATCAGAAACCTTGCTAACCCTAACTTGAATTTTCCTTTCACCTTGTACATCAACAACAAATATCATGCCTGGTTGTATTTCTTGCTCCTTAGGAAACATATTTCGTGGCATATCCTTAACAAATTCAGGATTATGCGATCCATAAGCTTCCTCAGGTGGAAGAGTTATTTCTTTTTCATCACCAACTTTCATACCAATAACAGCATTATCAAAACCCTTGATTAGTTGTCCTGCTCCGACAACAAACTCTAAAGGAGTTTTATGTTTTTTAGAGCTATCAAAAATAGTTCCATCTTCAAGAGAACCAACATATTCAACTTTTACTTTATCTCCTTTCTTAATAGTCTTCAAAAATACCACCAAATTATATCTTTTTTACATTTTTTGCATTTAGTCCACGATCAGTTTTTTCTGTCTCAAATTCAACAGAGTCATTTTCCTGAACATGACCACTTGAAATTTCAGATAGATGCATAAAATAATCTGTTCCATCTTCACCTACAATAAAACCGTAGCCTTTTCTTGCATTAAACCATTTTACTTTTCCTTTCATATATATCACATTTCTTTAATTAAAAGGAGAAAACAAAAATATCAAATCTTTTCCTTTTGAAAAAATAAGATTCTTATCTTCATCCTTAAAACATCGATTTTGACATTAAAAACATACTTAAAAAGTTATGGATATTTTTTCTTTTTTTATATTTTTATTATTCTGGAAGCTTTTAATAATGATTTTTTAAAAAAATAATTAGTATTTTCATGCAAAAATAAGTAAATAATACTCAAAAAATGTAAGAAAATAAATAGAAAAAGAGTCTAGTTTTTTAGAGGGAGGTAAATAATAAATGAAAATGATTTTCTTAATAATCATCTTTTATTTACACTAGACTCAAAACTATAATTGTTTTTTAAGTTTATATATGCTTGTTAAATGTTCGGAAAATACCAAACAATTTAAATAAAATATTGATTTTTTATCCTAAACTTGGCCTTAATTATATAAATTAATAAAATATCTGCTCTTAAAATAACTATTTTTTTTAAATGTTAGGTGGATTTATCAAGGGATATCTATCTACAATATCTTCAGTAATTGTGTATGGAGTATCCCAAATTCCATTTATTTTATTTGCATCTGGATATATTTCTTGATAATCATCCCAATAATTACCAACACTTCCGTTATCCCACTGATTTATAATTTCATCAATGGCATTCCAATCTTGATTTTGGGCAAATATATTATTAAAAACTATATTATTTCTAGAGGCACAACAAAGCCTTAATCCTCCTGTGTTATTTATAATTGTATTATAAAAAAGTTGGTTATTATTTGAACTAGTAATTCGAATACCATAATTATTATTTGATAGAATGTTACCAGAGATTATATTATTATGTGATCCGTGTAAATAAAGGCCATAAATGGTTGAAAAAGAAATATTATTTTTTAAAATATTATTATATTCTGATCCGTAAGCATCAATACCATGTTTTGAATTTAAAATGGTATTTTCTGATATAATATTGTTATTTGAACTAAGGTTAATATATATCCCCTGATTATAATTGTTAACAATATTATTAGTAATATTGGTAAAATTTGTATTCAAGTAAATTCCTATAATACCTGAGGAAAAATATTCACATGATATATTAAAACCTTCAATATTACAATTATCTGCATTAACATAAATAATACTATTTGACCTTGGTATATCTTCCAAAATACAACTAATAACTGTACTATCTTTATTTGCACCGATAAGATTTATTGATTTATTTATTGTCAAAATTTCATGATATATTCCACTATTAACAAAAACCGTTCCTTCTGGATATACATAATCAATAGCATCTTGAATATTTGTAAAATCTGCTTCTCCATTTAAATCAACATAAACAGTCAATGGTTTTTTTTCAATTGGTGTTTCTTCTATACATCCACTTATAAAAACTAGAAAAACAATAAGAGATATTGAAATAGACATTATTTTCATTTGTACCATCGTTATCCCTAAGAATCAATTTCCTTTTAAAAATATCTAATTATAATTAAAATTTTTTAATAATAAGATTAGTATAGGAAAAAATATATATCAATTATAATGCGAGTCTTGTTATTTGCTATGCCAGATAGCGGATGGGGGTTTGATGAAGTATGTAAAGTTCCAAACTTGGGAATTTCATCACTAGCAGGAAATCTAGATGAAGAAATAAAAGTGGGAACAGTTGATCTTGTTTTAGTAAAAAAGAAATTTACAAAATATGTCCAATATTTTGTAAAAAAATTTCAGCCTGATTTAATTGGACTATCATGCATGACATTTCAATATCAAACAGCAATGAAAATTGCAAAAATAATCAAAGAAATGAATGATTCAATAAAAATAGCAATAGGTGGATACCATCCAACCTTAACCTATCAAGAGATAATAACAAGTCAAAATGCCAAATATTTGGATTTTATAATAAGAGGGGAGGGTGAAGCAACATTTAGAGAACTTGCTAGAGCTATTCAAGGAAAACTTGATTTAAAAAAGGTGAAAGGATTAACCTATAAAACAAGAACTAAAAAATTTATAAATAACAAAAAAAGAGAATTACTTAAACTAGAGGAAATAAGGTTACCAAATAGAAAAGATCGATTATTAATAAATCATAAAATGTTTTTAAAAAAAGTTGATAGTATTGAAACATCTCGAGGATGTATATTTAATTGTAAATTTTGTAGTATTTTACATATGTATGGTAAGCATTTTCGAGAATATTCTGCAGAAAGAGTATGTAATGATATTGCAAATGCAAAAAAAGAAGGTTCAAAAATATTAATGGTGACAGACGATAATTTCACACTTTTTCCAAAAAGGGTTATAAAAATATGTAATGAAATAATAAAGGCAGGTCATAATGATATTTACTATTATACACAAGCTGGTGTAAAAGGAATTGCATCAAGCCCTGAAATGGTAAGAAAAATGTCAAAGGCAGGTTTTGACGGCGTTTTTCTTGGAATTGAAAATGTATCAGAAAGAAACCTAAAATATTACAATAAAGGAAAAATTAAAAACCAAACAAAAAAAGCAGTAAAATACCTACATGAAAATGATATGATTATCGCTGGTGGTTTTGTTCTTGGAAGTCCTGAAGATAAAGAAATTGATTTTTGGGAAAATTTTCATTTTTCTAAGGAACTTTCGGTAGATTGGCCTGTTTTTCAAATACTTACACCTTATCCAAAGACAAAGATAAGAGATGAGTTAGATAAAATGGGTTTGATTACAAATTATGATGATTTAAGAAGGTATAATGGAACCTTAGCAAATGTAAAAACAAAATATCTTTCAGAATCAAATATTAGAACTATTCAACAAATGATGTATAATAGGTATTACCATGATCCAAACTATATGAAAGTTACAAAGCGACATCATCCTTTATTTTATTGGACATTGGGATTAAAATTTTTACCTCAAATATTAAAACAAAGATTATTAAGATCAATTGGTTATTGGTCTGAAGAAGATTTAGCACTTGATATTATAAAATTAGATGAAAAGGCAATCATTGATTAAAAAGTATTAAAAAGGATTTAATAATTTAAATATTTGTGAGGAGGAGATTAAAATTATAATAACAGGATTTTTCAGTTCATCAAAAAGAAAGAAAGTCAGATATAAAAGAAAGGAAAAAACAAATAAAGATTCTAATTTTAGAAAATATGATCATGAAATGTTTGAAATAGAGCAGATTTGGACATACAGTGGTTCGTTAAATGATCAAAAAATAAGATCAACAATTGATAAATTAGAAATAAAAAAAACAGATAAAGCCTCTACTAAAAATTATGACATAAAGACATTTAGATTGCCCACATATGACATAGATACAGATGTTGATAAAACTAGTAATAATCAAAATAAAGAGGATATTAAATCAGATGAAAAAGCCAGTTTTAATTTAATAAAATTTGATCATGTTCTTACTGATTTTGAAATAAAATTGAAATATTTAAATTTAAAAGATATTAATGGAAAAGAGTATGGTAAACTTTTTCCACCAATTAAAAGCCAATTAGTAATAGTAGATAATGAAGGTAGAAAATTTTCAATGACAAAAGCAGGTGTCAATCAAATTTCTGGAAATTTTTTATCTTTAATAAATGCAAACAATTTGAAAGTTGGAGATGTTATTACTATTGAATATGACCGTGACAATATTTCAAAAAATGGAAATTATATAATTAATATAAAAGCTAAAAAAGATAAATAATTAAGAATGTATAAATAAAAGAAAAAAATGGTTTTTTATGGATATCCACCTAATCTTAAACTAGGATCGCCTAGCAAAGTCCATTGTGTTAAGGATTTTGCATGATCTAAGAAGTCCATATCAAATGTTAGAGCATATTCTCTTAAGGTGCCACTATAAGCATCACCTAAGATACTATAACCATCATTATTGTATCTTTGAGCATATTGTTTGAAAAATTCAATGCATATACCACCATCAAGCCCATCAATTGTACAAAAATTACCGGGAGAACCATAACCAAGACCAGTATTACCAATAGTTGCAATTGCTCCACTTCTTTTCATTTGTATTAGATACCAGCTCCAGCATTCAGGAACACCTGAGCCATGGCACCATGTATTTTTTTTATTATAAAGGTCAAGCAAACCAGGAATAAAAGAAACATTGAACTGACTATTATGACATCCGCCAACTAAAACTACTGGAAGTTTATCTGTATTTTTAATCTTGGTCATTGGAAATATTGGAAACCTTAAAAATGGTGGATAAATTGTTATAGTTGTTACCCAAAGCCCTCCAACACTACCGTGAGCGCGATTACCAGGGATACCAGGAAAATGATCAACCCAAACATTTGGGCTACCATGACCAGAGAAAAACGCAAAACCGTAACCCTTGCGTAAAGCTTTAAGGACTGTAGGTTGACCATTTAACAATCCATTGGATGCCCAAATATGCTCAATTTCAAACTCTTCTGGCATATAATATGTTGCTCCTCCACCACCATTGACAACTTTTTCACCAACTACCCATTCACCTTCATAATACATTTCTGAATTGTATCTCCATTCATCAAAAACAATCTCACCAGTGCTTTCATTTTCTACCCATACATGTATATCAGTTATATATCCATATGGCTTTGGATCATAGGTTTTACCTCTGATATGTAAAATACCATCAGTATAATTGATATCAGCCCAATTGGTGAAATCATTACCATATGCTTGCCCCTCTTTAATTCTTTCATAGTAATCAGTATTACCAAGGATATCACCTTCGGAAATAGAAACAATTTCTGCAATTGGAGGACTTGGATAACTATCAATTCGTTCATGGTCGTTATGATTAAAAGTTATATTTGTTTCTTGGGTTCTATCAAGAGTTATTTTAATACTATCAGGTGGACCTTCCACCATATCTGGATTTCTACTTACACCATGTATAATATAAGTTCCATCAGGATCTTCTTTTGTATCCCATTGAAAATCAAGATCTTCCTGATCCATAAAACCATCACCAGAGATAGTAATTACCCGTTTAAACCAGTCATCAGACGCAGGTGTTGATTCGTATCTTATAATTTTATTAACAACATTTCTAACTTCAGTAATACTTCTGCAGGCAAGCCTAGAAAGTGAGACGTCTGGATTCATATCTAGACCTGTATCATTTTCAATACCTTCAGCCTCTCTTCCCCATGCTGCAATTATTCCATCTCCATTAGGATCCCAATCATTAAAAACTCCACCTTCTTTATAAACATCAGCATAATATAAATCAGATATCACTCCAGGATCATGTATTTTTTCAAAGCTAAGAGGGTGTTCAGGATTATCATAAAAGTTTTGGTATCTAGTTGGTAAGTACCAACCTTTAACACCATAATTTGTATGTTCTCTAGGATTAGCCCATAATTTTGATTTTAAACCACCGACAAGTAAAACATATTTTACATTATTCTTTTCAATAGCATCCTTAATAAAATATTTAATTTCTTCAGGTTTGTCTACACCATTAAATTCACTATATATTTCTTCAGTTGTTTTTAGAAATGTCTTCACACCAAATTGGTTTTTATGATCTACCAATTTATTTAACGCAGTTTTAAATTTATTTGGCGCAATAATTACTAAATCAAACGCTTCTTCAGTTGGATGAAGGTTAATTTGAGGATCAACATAATTAATTTTAATATCAGCACCATCTGCAATAATAATTTTGTTGTCCTTCGGAATATATTTTAATGGATAAGTGTGAATTGCAACGTAAGTAACCCTTTGAAAATCTTTATTAAGTCCACTTGTTACCTGATATTTAAACCAATTTTCTGGATAAGGATTAGAACTTTCATAAATTTTCTCATTTTTTATTTCTTTTGTAATTATATTATTAGATAATTCAGAAAGTGGTAGATGTATTGGTGATGGGCGAATCTGTTTTTCTATAGTTTGTTCTTTAATATTTTTAGGAATTACCTCAACTTCCACATTTTGTGCACCAAATGGAAGTTCTAAATAGGTTACAACCTTTGGAATTATAGGTTTTCCAGGGTCCATTAGATAAGTTGTTACATCTTCTAAATTTATCTCTAAATATTTTTCATTTTCTTTTAATGAGATTTGTTTAAATTCTAATTCAATATTTTTATTAAAAAATATCTTTTTTTGTTCAAGTTTACTTGTATTATTTGTTAAGGCAACAGCGTGTATTCCACTTAATACCAATATTACTACTAACACAATTGAAATGCTCTTTTTCAATTTTTTACCCCCAGATGTTTGTTTATATTATTTATAATATAAGAAGTTGGATTTAAATGTTTGTGATAAATTTTAGTAAAAAATTAACATTTATATAAAATTAATAAATATTTATCTCTGTTATTTTCTAATTACATACATATGTTTATACATATTCATATGCGAAAAAGATACTTAAAACGTGAGTTTATTATTGGTGATGGAAGGAATTGGGCTGGTAGTTTTTAGAGTGCATCCCATCCCCTCCTATTGAGGCCAGCCTTCCTTCTTTTTTAATAACAACTATATAGTATTACATTATTTTCGAAAACATGGCTCAAGAAGTAGTAAATAAAGAAAGACAAAAAACCAAACCTTATACAATGAAGGACGCAATAAAAGTTGCTGATGATATATTCAAACTTACAAAAGATAAAAAATACAATATTGGAGCATTTATTCATGGTTTAATATTTGCCTTAGAATACGCTCAACATTTATACAAAGTGCCTCAGCAACAAATTGCAACAATAAAAAGAGATTGCCGAAAATATTTCCAAGAAATCGCTAACTTCCCCGAATCTAAAACCTAAATCTTTTTATTTTCCTATTATGTAAATTTTTAATTTTCTTTTGTTTTATTTTTTCTAATCTTTTTTTAATAATTGCCATATCTTTATTATCAATTTTTCTTTTTGTATGAAAATACTTTTTGTTTAAAGGTGGTCTAAATCTAGGTCGCATATTTTTTAAACCTAATTAAAATTGAATTATAAATAGGTAGTTGTTTATATAAATTGAGGGTTTTAATTGTGAAAGTATAAATTTTATATAACTCCAAATTAAAAAATAGCTTTTTTATATTATAAATTTATTATAATCCTAAATCAAAATTGGAGTGAAACAAATATTAAAGAAAAGGAAATTATTGAAAGAGGAAAAGAAAGCTATTAAAAAAGAAAAAGAAAAGAAGGAATTGATTGAAAAACTTCGAAAGAAAAAGTTTAAAAAGAAGGTTTTAATTGATAAAAAAGTTGAGGCTGAAAGACTTAAAAAACAGCGATCCTTGTAAAGGATTAGATTGGCTCAAGATAAACAAAGGAAAAAGGTTAATAAATTGAAATTGTGAAAAGAGGTATTAATTTTTTTATGATGAAAATTTTAGCAAAAGATAAATAAATTTGATACGTTTTCTTAAGGTGGTAATTATGAATGTTTCTACTAACAAGATTTTGGTTTTATATTATTCAAAAACTGGAAATACAAAAAAACTTGCTGAAGAAATTGTAAAAGGTGTAAGACAGATTGAAGGTGTTGAATGTATTTTTAAATCAACATCTGAAGTAACTAAAGAGGATTTTCTTGTATCTGATGGAATTATCGCAGGATCACCAGTTTATTTTGGAACTATGGCTGCAGAGTTAAAGGATGTTTTTGATCGATTTGTTGGAATACGTAATAAAATGGGCGATAAAATTGGTGCAGCATTTGCAACATCTGGTGATGAAACAGGTGGAAAAGAAACTACAATAATTTCAATTATGCAAGCTTTTTTAATTTATGGAATGATTGTTGTTGGCGATCCACTTAATGCAACTGGTCATTATGGTGTTGCATGTCAGGGGAAGCCTGATAGAATAACTATTGAAAATGCAAAAAAATTGGGAAATCGAGTAGCATCATTAGTAAAAAAATTTAGATCTTAAAAACACCTTTTTTATCTTATTTCTTAATAATATTTATGCAGATGAATATGCATCCACAAATTATATAAGAGTCCAAACCATTTTTACTTTTAAAGCAGGAAACAGTAGAAAAAGGATTGGTAAATATGATGGGATGTGAATTCAAATCTAATGTTAAGCTGGATTATATCCAGGATTTTGAGATGATGTTTGAGAGGATGAAGGTTGATCGTCCTCGTGAAGCTGCTGTTTATTATGTAACACTGGTAGTAGATTGCCCAAAAGAATTTTCCGATTTTTTAAAAGTTGCTGAGGATTTAGCAAATATTACAAGAAGGCCACTAGAAACTGGTCGTGCTTCTTTATTGAAAAATGGGCTTATTGCAAAGGTTCTTTTTTCAAATGAAGCAGATGAAGATTTCGGAAGAGAAAGTTACTTACCAGCACATCCAAAAGCAATATGGGATGATTCAAAATCTGATTTAAAAAGAGTTATTGCTGAAGATAGCTATAGAGTAATTGAAAATAGAATTAATGAATATACCAGATATTATACAAGTAATTTTGAAAAATATGGAATTAAACTTAAAAGAAGTGGAAATGTCACACTTCAATATAGTGGAAAATGGATACTCTATAATGTTCTATCTAATTGTCTTGAAAATAATAACGAACTAAAAATGCAGGTAGGTGGCGAAAGGATCTTTGACGAACCGTTTCTTAAATACTTTAAGAGGTTTTTAGACCTTGATATAAAAGTTCAGTTAATAATCGATAATACACATAATATTGAAGCAATAAATAAATTAACTGAAGCCTATTCTGATAAACTTGAAATAAGATGTTTTTCTGAGCAAGTATCTGGCACTATGCGTAATTTTGTTTTTGGAAAAGAAATTGCTGTAAATGGTGTAAAAATTCTTCCTGAAAATCACACTGAACCCTCTTACATTGGAACTGCTTATGTAAATCTTGAAGATATTCAAGTTTTGGATGAAAAATTCAACAATTTATGGGAACTTGCAAAACCTTTGAAGAAGAAATAATATAATACTATGATAATACTTTTTAATCAATTTTAATTATTTATTTTTATATTATATGATTGCTTTGCTGGATGCCAATCAAAATTAATAAGTGGAATATTTGTTTTATCAATTAAAATTCCAAAAATAATTTTTGGAAATAGAAGAGCAATTATTTTATGATCAATTCCAATCCAATCATCCCAGTAATTATTATGCCATTTATTTCTAAATGCTTGAATCAAAAAGCCATTATTTGGATTTTTTATTAAATTATTATAACAGATGCAATTGAATTTTGAATAATATTCTATCATTACTCCCATATATTTGTTATATGAAATTATATTTCTTTTAATAAGATTGTAATTTGATTTATAATCAAGTGTTATGCCATGAATATAGCTGTTTGAAAAATTATTAAACTGAAATATATTATGATCCGATTGTAATGCCCAAACTCCACCAGAATCATTAATAGTTGTATGCTCAATTATGCAATGAGAACAAAAGGCCATAAGAATAGCATTATCTGTATTTGAAAATGAAATATTCTTAACTTTTATCTGTGAACAATTAATCATAATAAGTTGACCAATGCCTGAGCTTATCTCTAAGTAATTTTGGTTTTTTAAATATAATAATTCTTTACCATTAACTGTATTATTTTCTATATTATGCAGATAATATTTTTTATAAATCTTGGGTCTTTCTCCCTCATCATAAGGAGAAAAACTTATACCATCATTAAAAAATTCATTCTTACAAATTGATAAATTTATTGAACGCAAACCATAAATTCCATTATAGTTGTCCTTAATAATATTATTTGTAATTACAGAACCTTCGGAATTTTTAAGTTTTATACCTCCTGTATTTATTGCTCTAACAACATTATAAGAAGATGAATTAGTTATTGTAAAATTTTCAATACGCACGTTATTACACTCAATATTAACAGAAGAATCACGTTTACAACCGTCAATTATTGTGTTTTGTTTACATTCTCCTTTTAAAAAAATAGGCTTTGTAACTTTTAGATTTTCCAAATAACTTCCATTATAAACATATACAGTGTCTCCATCACTTGCATTATCTATTGCATCCTGGATAAAAGTAAAATTGCCTTCACCACTTCCACCAACATATAATGTTTTATTAAAATAAGGAAAAATAATTGAATCATTACCAACTATGCTTATAATTGACGGAGAAACAATTAATCCAATAAAAAGTAATAGTACTGCAGCTATAATTACCTGTTTCAATAAATTATAAAGCATTTTACTATTTCCCAATTTTTTAATATATAAAATGTGAGAAACTTATTAAAAATTATCTCAATATTTAATAAAAAAATTTTTATATTTTTAATTTTCCTTATATAGAAGCTTTATAACTGAATAGATTTAAAAATCTTATTTATTGTCAAATTGGATATTTTTTAGAAATAAATACTCTATCGAAACCTTGTTGTCTCAAGATTATACAAGGCAGATGTATTGATATTATATCTTTTATGAACAGTCGATGCTACATCAACGCATTTTGATTCTTCACCATGGCCAAAAACAATTCGTTCTGGTCTTGGAGACATATTATTAATAAAATTAAGTAATTGACGCCTATCACTATGACCAGAAAAACCATCACAGTTTTCCACACTCATTTTCATTTTAATATTGATTACATTTCCACCTATGTTTATAGGTATTTCTTCCCAACCTTTTTGGATTCGTTTACCTAAAGTCCCCTCTGCCTGATAACCAACAAAAGCAATGGTATTGACCTTATTTTGGGCCCAATCCTTGAAATACTCCATAATTGGTCCACCATTCATCATGCCACTGGTAGCAAGTACAACACAAGATTCAGGATGATTAGAAATGATATCTTGCCGCATATCATTGCTATCTACACGCTTAAAAATATTAGAAAGAAGAGGATTTTCACCCTGCTGGAAAATTTGAGACCTAAGTTTATTATTAAGATACTCTGGATAAGCAGTGTGAATGGCTGTTGCTTCCCAAATCATACCATCAAGAAACACCGGTATTTCAGGTATCTTTTTTGTTTTAACAAGGTTTTCAAGAACAATCATAACCTCTTGGCTTCTACCAACAGCAAAAACAGGGACCAAAAGTTTCCCCTTCTTTTTAATACAACGTTGAATAATGTCACTCAATCGTTCAGTTGCCTCCTGTCTGCTAGGTTGAAAATCATCCCGTCCACCATAAGTTGATTCCATAAAGATTGCTTCAAGTCTTGGAAAACGGTTAATTGCAGGATTAAAAAGCCAGGTTCGTTCATATTTAATGTCGCCTGAAAAAGCAATATTGTAAAGCCCTTCGCCAATATGAAAATGTGCAAGGGCTGATCCTAATATATGACCTGCATTATGAAAGGTGAGTCGTATATCAGGAGTAATATCAGTTGTATCTCCATAATCTAGAGTGATAGTATGTTTAATCATATCACGAATATTTTCAGCAGAATAAGGTATTTTCTTTGCATCAGCTGCAGCTACCTTTAAATAATCCATTTGAAGTAAAGTAGACATATCTCTAGTTGGAGGAGTACAGTAAATAGGGCCATCAAAACCATATTTGTATAAAAGAGGAACAAGACCAGAATGATCAAGATGGGCATGTGTAATAATTACTGCATCAAGGGTTTCAAATGGAAGAACTTCAGGTAGATGTAAATAAGGAGTGCTGCTTTCTGCCGAAACATCAACGCCACAATCTATCATTATTTTACTGTCTTGAGTGGTAAGTAGGCTACAAGACCTTCCAACCTGGCGAAACCCACCTAAAGCGGTAACTCTTACATATTTTTCCCCGTTAGATACACCTCTATGAAGCCTCCTTCCAACCTTACGAAGGATCTCCTTACGCTCTTCACTCATTGATCTTAGATAACCTCGAATTTCTTTGACAGTTTTGGATTGAATAGGAGGAGTTCTAACAATTTTTGGAGACCAATTAATTGTTTTTCTTATTTCATTTAATAAAGTTCCCTGTTTACCTATTGCAACACCTGGTTTCATAACTTCAATTGTAACCTCACCTACTTCAGGCAAAAAATAGATATTTGTAATTTCAGCGTCCTTTGGAATTACCTTATTTATCTTCTTTTCAGCTGAATCAGTGTCAGTAATAACTGAAGAATCAGGTCTAATTGCAATACGTTTTTGAAGCAACTTTGCAAGCTGTTTAACAAGTTCCTCCTTTTTTGCAAACTTATCAGGATGCTTTGTGTAGATTACAACTAAAGCACCTTCAAATTCGACATCTGAAACATCTATACTAGGAGGGATTAGGCCTCTTACTTTTCCTTTTATTTCTCTTAAAACGTCGTCTACAGGCATAATATACCCTTTTTTATTTTTATAAGTTTAAATTGAATAATATAATTTAAGAAATAATACTCAAATTATAAGCCCTTATTTTGCTAGCTTTTCAGCCCGTTTTTTTATTTCATCATCAGAAATTTCTTTAAATCCATCTTTTGAAATAATAGCAATATTAATATCTCCACCAGATGCAGCATCTCTTTCCTTTGCCGCTATTATTGCCCTTATAGCAAGGTCGATACCTTCATCTGAAGACATATTTTCCCTATAATTATCTTCTAAAACACCAAATACATAAGGGGAACCAGAACCACCGGCAGTATATTTATCAGGAATTGCACCTCCTGCAGCATCAAGTGAAAAAATATGTCCACCAGTATTGTCGAATCCTCCAAGAATTAGCTGTACATAATATGGAAAAAATTTTCTCTGATTTAAAATATTTGACATAAGCGTTGCTGCACTTTTCACAGGCATTTTAACATCCCTTTTAAGTCTATATAAATTTGCTTCTGCATTAAGATATCTAGCAAGGATTTGCAGATCACCTACCAAACCAGCAGTTGCAAGTGCAAGATGGTCATCAATTTTATAGAGCTTCTTTGTTTGCTTATGAGCAATTAATGTTCCCATTGTAGCTCTAGTTTCTGATGCAATTACTACTCCATCTTTTATAACCATACCTAATGTTGTTGTTCCGGTTTTAGTTATATCTTTTTCTTCCATAATAACTCCTCAAAATCAGGAAAAAACACGATTTAGAATATCACACCCTTTATATATATTTTACGAAAAAGATTTTATAGTTTAAACAGAAAATAATTCAGCAACTTTATCGACTTGGTCTTTATGAGCTAAAATTGTAACTTTATCACCAGAAAATAATTCAACATCTTCGGTTGGAATAATGAATTTATGATCGCGTTCAATTGCAACAATTAGACTCTTTTTTGGGAGTCCAATTTTTCTAATTGTTTTTTTATTAAGGTGTGAGTTTGCAGAGATAGGTATCCTAAATATTTCAGCATATTTTCCAACATTCATATATTCTTCAACATTGGGATGTTTAACGGATTTATAGAGATGCTCTGCCATTACTATATTTGGACTTTTTATCATTTTTACTCCTTTTTCCATGTACATTGGTCTACTTTCTTCCTGATTAACAACAGAAACTAAATGTTTAACACCTTTATTTTTTGCTAAAGATATTACCATTAAATTTGTTGCATCATCATTTGTAGTTGTAATTAAAACATCAGCCTTTTTTACTTCAGATTCATCAAGCGTTTCTTCCTGAGTCGCATCTGCATTAATTGCTATTGCATCATATTTTCGAGCAATTTCTTCGCATCTAGTTTGATCTTTATCTATTACTATAACGTTGTGATTACCATCATTAAGAGCCATCTCTGTTAATCGTTTACCAATTCCACCAGCGCCAACAATTACTATATACATGCATTATCCTCTGCAAAGTTAATTCAATAGGCTGGGTAAATTTAAGGTTGTTTTTAAAACTTTTGTATGATTTAATGTTTAACCTTAATTTATTAATGCGTATTTAGCTATAGAATTTATTAATTAAGCAATAACATTAAATAATTAAATCGTGCTAAATTATGTCAGTATTTTAATGACAAAATATAGTACATTAAAAACTATGATAATAACTAGCATTTATTAAAATTAAATGATAGACATCATCTATCATAGTATATAATCATTACGTTAAAATTTTTTTTCTATATCAAATGCAAGTTTTAAATATAACTCTAATCTATTTTTAACTCCATAAAATTGAGATGCTTCCTTAAAAGAAGCGAAATGTAAAATTACCTGATCTTGTTATTAGCTCTCTTTTTACAACTTTAGAGAATTCAGGTTACTTCTTTTTTGTCATTCAAATTTACTGCAGATCTTATTAAAATATTTCTAACTGTACTGGGATGCCAACTACACTGCCTATCTGTTCTAGTAAATCTTGTTTCTATTTTATTTTCATTGAGATAATTAGCGATTTCACTATAACTTTTTTTTTCAGCTCTTAGTTCCTTAATTTTTTTAAGAATGTTTTGTTCTTTAGGATTTTTTATGAGTCTAGTATTTTTTTTCCTGCCACCTATATCATCTGATACTTGTGTATAGCCAAAAGGAGCTTGGCCGAACCATTCATTCTTCATCTTTTGTTTAACACCAGCACGAATTTTAGTAGCTATCTGTCCTCTAAAAAATTCACTATACGTTGCTAAATTAGTAAGTAAAAGCCGTCCTTGTTCACTATAAATATCAATATGTTGTAAATTGTGAATATGTAATCTAACTTTATGATCAAGCAGATCATCCATTATGGTTAGTAAGTCCTTTGTAGACCTGCTAAATCTATCGCTATCCACCATGCAAATTCCATCAAAAAGTCCATGTTTTGCATCAGTAATCATTTCTTGGAATTTTTCTCGTTTTGTATCTTTTGCACTTGCTTCATCAAAATAAGTTTTTACCCATTTCCAGCCCTTATCTTTTACCCAATCATCTAAGATAGATTTTTGTCCTTCTTGACTATACCCTTTTGATTGTTCTCCTATACTTATTCTAATATAATATGCTACTTTATAATTAGACATTTGATAACTCTCAAATATATGAATAGACCTTATATATAACATAATTTACTTAAATTTTACTATTTAAAAAAGTTACATTCGGTAGTCCGAAGGTAACTATAAAATAGCTAAATCTTAAAATTTTTTAGCAGGCTTACCCCTTTTATTAGCTATTTTGTCTTGAACTTCATTAAAATCTGATTCATTAATTATTGGATTGTGGCCACTTTGGTATATATATTCCTGCCAGTGTAGGTATCCGCAGTACAAAGGATTTTTAAGTATCTTTGAAATGGTCTTTTTCGCCCAAATACCCCCCTTTTTTGTTGGAACTTTTGCCTCATTAAGCATATTTACAATTTCCCCCATACTTCTACCATTTTTATACCATGTAAAAATATTTTCAACTACAGTTGCTTCTTCATGATTGATATATAAAAAACCATCAGAGTAATAATAACCAAATGGTATGTTAAAACCTAACATGCCGCCACTTGTTCTTGCTTTTTGTTCCATACCAATATAGACACGTTCACCAATTTGTTCAGATTCGAGTTGAGCTATTCGTTGAATTATATCCATAACAAATCTACCCATAGCTGTTGATGTATCAAGTGATTCAGACATTGAAACAAACTCTTTTCCTTCTTTTTTAAGGTATTCCATCATTAACATAAAATTCTTAGAATTTCTATGAATGCGATCCATTTTAATTACTAATAACAAATCCCATTTGTCCAATTCTTTTATCATTCTGCTATATGCAGGACGTTTAGTATTTCTCCCCGTATAACCATCATCTATATATTCTCCTCTAATTTCCCAATCTCTAGCTTTACAATATGATCTTAGTTTTTCTAATTGAGCATCTAGTGAAAATCCTTCTTTTGCTTGATCTTCTGTTGAAACTCTAGTGTATATTGCAACCTTTGTTAGTTTAGCATCCATCCATTATTCTAAATTTTGATTTAGGTTATAAAATTAATGTATGCTAAATAATATCTATCAATATTATTCTTTAATATTTGCTAGACATAATATAGCAATATAAAATATATATACACTATGTGACATGTTAACAAAAATATTTTTAATTAAAGCTAAAAATTAAATAATTAAGTTTATAGCTTAACAAAATTTATTAAATTAATATTAAAACTAAAATAATCTATAAACGGTTTGCAATTTGTCGTAAAAGTTTAATTTTTGAGTCTTTTTTATCAATTAATAATCGACCTTCTTTTTTCCAATGTCTTAAAGGATGCGATACATCTTTTTCAACAACCGGATTTAAACCTAGTGATTTTGCTGCTTTAGCAAGATCATCAATTGTGGGTTTTTCAACAGCAAGTTTTAAAGATACTTTTCTACCTTTGTGTTTTGCTACTGATTTATCAAAATATACTGGGAAAACTACGTATTTTTCCTCTCCACGGGAAACCATAAATAATCACAAAAATTTTATTTTATCAAAACTGCATTTACGATTCCTGTCTGACCAGGTCGAGAGGTTACTCTTGCTTTTCCTAATTTTGTTTCAATAATTGCTCCTTTATTAATTATATTACGTCTTACATAGTGTATATTTGCCTTATTTTCTACAACAGATACAATTTCAGATTTTGAAGTTTTATTATTTTTAGGATCTATTACATAAACAATATTAGTTGTTTTTGCTCTCATCTTTCTGTTATTTCCCTTTGTTCTAACTTTTTTTAACCTCGATTCTCCAATAGTTGTTAAGTGACGCTCTCTACCTATTTCAAATTTTCTTTTTCCACGTCCATAACGAATTCTTCGACCTGATTTACTTCTTCTTGATTCACCTTGCCAAAGTGCCATTAGAACTCGGAATAGAGAGGTTATATTTAAAGAATACTACAGAAGTTGTATGATTATTGAATAAGTCCAATTTTTTATAATTCTTTATTTAAAAGTAATATATCCAAATACAAATTCCAAATTAGTTGCAATCGCAACTTTTATAAACAAAAAATGATATTTCCAATATAGTTGCTATTGCAACTAAAATATTTTTAAAACAATTTAAAGAGGAAAAATCATGAAGAAATCCAAATCTGTTGGAAGAATAATATCCCACATTCATAGATTTACTCATATTCATTTAAATAACGAACTTGCTTCTTACAAGATTGGAATTGGACAATTACACTTTTTAATGAAATTATACCATGATGATGGTTTAAATCAAGAGACACTTGCGCATTTTCTAAAAACAGATAAAGCAACAAGCGCAAGAGCCATTAAAAAATTAGAAGAAGAAGGATATGTAATCAGAAAAAAAGATGAATCTGATAAAAGAGCCTATAAAATATATCTTACAAAAAAGGCAAAAGATCTGCAACCAAAAATTAGAAAAATTACACGTAATTGGACAAACAATTTGTTGACTGATTTTAGTAATGAAGAAAAAAATTTGCTTTTTTCTTTTTTAGATAGAATTGCCCAAAATGCTGCCCAGTATAAATAAAATGGAGACATAAAGTACATGAGACATAATCAAAACAGGAATTTTAACAATAAAACAAAAGGTGTTGAAACTCTCCTTGGAGAACCCAAAAAGGCAATTCTGAAACTAGCAGTACCAATGATAATTGCAATGTCTGCTCATACCATTTACAATTTGGTAGATGCATTATGGGTATCAGGTGTGGGTGCAGAGTTTTTTACTACAAATTCAGTAACTGGAATTGGGAAAAACGCTCTTGCAGCAGTTGGTTTTGTTCTGCCTTTTTTTATGATGATTATTGCTATTTCTACAGGTCTAGGGCTTGGTGGTGGATCAGCAATTTCAAGAAGAATTGGTGCAAAAGATAAAATGGGTGCAGACAAAGTAGCAATACATACTATAATTATAACAATTTTATTTTCAATTGTTTTTTCTATTATCTTTTATTTTTTTGCTGATAAATTATTTATCTTAATGGGTGCAGTTGAATCTTTAGATTTGGCAATTTCTTATGGACAAGTCATTTTTGCAGGAAGCATTTTTTTATTTTTTGTACAGGTTGCATATGCAATTTTAAGAAGTGAGGGTGATGCAAAAAGGGCAATGTATGCAATGCTATTAGGAGCTATTTTAAATATAATTTTAGATCCATTCTTCATTTACACTTTTGAACTGGGAGTTGCTGGTGCTGCCTATGCAACTGTAATTTCAATGTTTATTACCTCTTTAATTTTAATTTATTGGTTGTTCTTAAGAAAAGATACATATGTTTCTTTTAACTTTCGTAATTTCAGGTTTAAAAAAGATATTTTAAAAGATATTTTTAGTGTTGGACTTCCTGCATCAATTCAGCAGATATCTATGTCTTTTACAATGGTTGTTATAATTATTTTGATAGGAGTAGCAGGTGGTGGTGATGACGGTGTTGCAATATATAACACAGGTTGGAGGGTTGTATCATTTGCCATCCTTCCGCTTTTAGGAATTGCTACAGCAGTAGTTTCTGTTACTGGTGCCGCATTTGGTGCAAAAGACTATAAAAAATTAGATACAGCCTTTTTGTATTCAATTAAAATTGGTTTATTGATTGAAATTTTTATTGGTATTGCAATATTTGTCTTATCTCCATTTATCGCTTTAGGTTTTACAACTGCTCCAGGCTCTGTTGTTATTCAATACGATTTAGAATTGTTTTTAAAAATTACCTGTATTTTTTATCCAGGTGCTGCTTTTGGGATTGCATCTTCTGCTATGTTTCAGGGGACAGGCAAGGGAACTTATGCTTTAATTGCAACACTTTTAAGAACCATTGTTTTAGCAATTATTCTTTCACTTATTTCAACATTAATTTTTAAAGCAGGAATAGTTGGAATTTGGTGGTCACTTGTTATTTCTAATCTATTAGGTTCCATTATATCATTTACGTGGAGTAGAATTTATATCCGTAATTTAAATTACAATTATACAAGAAAAGAGGGTTTGGATTTATTATCAAAATAAATGTTAAAGATAAGGTATTAGAGATTTTAGGTATATTTTGAATCTTTGATATACTGCGTTTTGTATTATTCTAAATCTAGGTGTTGTAAGCTCTACTTTGACTTTACAAGTGTCAGATGGATCATCTGTATTTTCTATTACTATATCTCCAGTGAATTTTTTATTTTTTTGACTTGGTGCAATACACTTTGCTATTACAGTTGTTGAGCTGCCACCTCCAAGATTAGACCCACTTGAAGGTGTAAATGTCCAAGACCCAAATTCAGGATCGTTTTTAATTTTCCAGTTTAACATCGATTCAATAGGACCAATATTTTTTACCTTAAATGTGGTATCTACAGTAGCACCTGGTTTAACATTTGTCCAAATAATATGATCTTCACATTCTAAATCAGCATTCTGTGTGTCTCCTTTTATTTGCAGAAGATAATCTTCTGATTCACCATATTCGAAATCTTCTTCTCCCTTCCAGTTCATTGGCACAGGTTTTTCAGAGATTGTAAATCTTGCCCACACATAACCTGGTTTAAGCCCTATTACAAAATTAGTTAGATTAAGACCTGAAATCGGACCGTCATATGGATTTGGTATTGGCCAGAAGTTTACTATGACATGTTCTCCCAGATCACCCCATTTACCATTCTGATTCCAGTCAATTATTAAATTGAAATATCCCTGCCAACTTGACGGCATTGTGTTATGAACATGAATATCAATGTTAACGCCCCATGCTGCTATTTGACCAGTATGTCCAAGGGGTGTTCCAGCACTACCAGGACATGGAACAACATTTAAAGAAATGTCTATTGTGAATGGTTCAGGAATAATTAAACCAGCATCACCATCTTGAAAACTTTCATCTTGATCATAAGGTGGGAAACATTGTGGACAAAGACCTGCATTTCCATCGGCTTCTAAATCAAACCCAGAGCCAAACCATGCACCATTGTTATTATGTTGAACCCATGAAGCAGGGCCAGAAGATTTGCATGTTGGAAAAGATCCAAATATCCCTGTTGATGGATATGCAACTACATTGTCTCCTTCAGGGGCATCTCCATATTCAAATTCCTGATAATATTCAGTGTTAGAAATTAAGATTAATGTGTTAATATTATATTTACTACCTAATCCAGTTGTAGATAAAATCGTTGAAATTAATAAAATATATAAAAAAAAACCTATTGTTTTTTTCTTCATATACGCCTCCCTCATTTGATAGTTTTGTAATATTTGATTTTAATATAAATTTTTCTGAAGAAAAAGAAATGATGATATTCTATTATAATCCAAATATCTGTAAAATTTGTTTAATCAATAAAAAGATATGCGGATTATTATTTAAAAAGTTTATAAATGGTAAATTGAAAAATAGACGATTTCTAGGTGTTTTAAGTGACACAGATATTATTTCAAAGTCATCAACATTTTCGGAGTTAACAATCTTTACTTTTCCAATGAACTCTTCATTTTCTTGATTTGGTGCAGTAACAGTAACATCTACGGTAACTTTTCCATCATTAGGAGTTAGATCGATTCCAAATGAGGGTGTAAATATCCATTCTCCCCAGTTTTGTGGCCATTCAACAATTTCCCAGTCAAGTTTTGATTCAGAATATCCAACATTTTCAATATATAGTGTACTTTTTACCTTTTTACCTGCCTTAACATTTTCCCAAAATAAATCGCCAGTACATTTCAAATCAGGGTCAATTGAAGGTTCATTTTCAGTTGTAAATGAATAAACTTCCCTAGTCCATTTATTACTTCCAGAATCTGTTGCATTTACATACCATGTATAGGTTGTATCATAAGTAAGACCTGATATAATACAATTTTTTGTACCATTATCTTCATTTGTTCCACTACTACTTCCAATATCAGGATAGGTTTCAATATTCCAATTGAAACTATCACCTTCGAAATCTTTAATATTAATACTTAAAAGATCCAAATTAATTGGAATATTTTTAGAATTATCTTTTGGATTTTCATTTAAAAATTCAGGATTTTTATTTGATTCTGATGATTCTGTAGTAAAATGCCAAACTGGCCCTTCAGTTGATGCACCATGATTATCCATTGCAATAATCTGCCAGAGGTATGTTGTTTCATAATCTAGAAGTCCAGGGTCATACGTGGTTTCTGGCTGATTATCACTGACTTTTGGTAGAGGAAGACTGGTTCCAAAATATACATCATATACTACACTATCTCCTGGATTAGGATCGCCTCCTAACCATGAGAGTGTAGAATAAATAGGAACATCTACAGCACCATGTTCTGGATCCGGATTATTAGGCAAATAAGGTGGGTCATTAATAAATTCTAAAACTACTGCACTACTTTCATGCGGTTTAAAATCTTGTTTTGTAACAGTAACATACATTATTCCTGTTGTATCAGGTGAAGGATTGAATATTACATCGCCATTGTAACTTGTCCAACCTGTTAGATAAACCTCATCATCTTTCCATAGACAAACATAAGCATGATTGACATTTTCTCCTCCTGATGTTTCAACATGAACAGTAAATGATGAACTACCAATGGGCAATTGACTAGGATGATTAACAACAAAATTTTTTGGATTATCAGTCCAAATAGGCATTTCAGGGTCACCAAGTAGTGTAAGTTCAGAAAATATATACTTGTTATAGCTATCTGGGTCCATACTGGCATATGCATCCATTTTATGATCTGAAAAAAGATGACCGATTTTATAGTGATTTTCCTCAAATAACGATTTAAATAAATACCTATCATATCTTAGCGATGCTAAATCATCATTTCCTGAGTAAAACCATCCATACCTTGAATTTCCAATAAAAGCTACACCACCTCCATTTGTATCTCTCACGAAATGCTCAGCAATGCAATTATCATAATCATATGCACAAGCATAGCATCCAATAGAATACCAAGTGCTCTGTTTATTTCCATTTGAGAATTCATCTACTTCACTGCTGTATAACCCCCAACCATGGTTTGTGGATCCAGTACCCATATAATTTTGGTTACTATGGTCTATATGATTTATCAAGTTTTGACCGTTATTTACAACTGAATCAACTTCATCTTCATGGTTACCACTGTCACTATCATAAACTTTTGTTACTGACCAATCAATTGGAATATATAACTCTTCAATATCATCCTTACAATTTTCGCCTGGAGTTGCTGCATTTAAATCAAAACCGAATAATGCAACTCTTTTTGCAAAATTTGTTGTAGGTGGATTTTTTTCATAACCTAATACCTTACTAATAAATTTATCAATTCCACCAGCATCACTTCCTGTTTGATAAACAGATGCTCGACCAACATGAACTTCACACATCCAATCATCATCATAATCTGAATAATATGTATCAGTTGGAATATTACTTCCAACGTAATTAACTGTGTGATAAGGAATAGTACTTGTATCACCGCCTAATAAGAAAAATGTAGTTCCCCATGTGTTATAGGCATCTTCTATAAACGCTCTTATTTTTTCTTTACTTGATCCACTATATTCTGAATATATCCATTCCGTTGTAACAATTTTTGCAGGTTTACCCTTTTTTGTTTTCCAGTCTGCAAGAGGCTGAAAATCATCTTCCCAATCTGACTTTGTAATAATCACATAATCATAATCCCCTGGATCAACTCCTAGTGGATATATATTGATATTAAACGAATTTAAGGTTACATCTTCAGGATTTATCACAAGATCTTTGATGATTTTATTATAGATTTCTCGATCGGTTTCTGAAGTGCTCTCAGAAAGGTAATCGCCACAGATATAACCATCCACCCCTTCAATAATAAATTCAATTGAGGTAAGAAGGTTTAATTGCTTTAAATTAGGAATATAATGAAATGGATAAACTTTAATTATTGCAAGACTTTGACCGGCAAGATCTGTTTGACCTACTAATTCTATCCATTTTGAAGGATATGATTCACTTGATTTATAGATTGGATCAACAGATTGAACAAATATAGATGTTTTACAATATTTAGAAATATATTGTGGTTCTTGTGTAGGAAATATTGTAAAAAATCCAGGTATAATTTTTTCTTTTTCTTCTAAAATCCTAATATTTCTTACTTCCATATCTTGTGGAAGAGCAATCATTATAATTTTAAGAGGTAAAGCTGGTTTTCCTATTTCAGTAAGTTGTCCACTTTCTGGTAATTTTATTAGGTCATATCCCATTACTTTTTCAAATTGAAAATCTTTTTCTGAAAATGTAACTTTATATTTGATTTCAAAGTTCTTTTGATCATTTATTTTTTTATAATTTACAATAATAATTTCAGCGGGTGCTAATGTTGATAGCATAACAACTAATACAATTAATAAAATCAAACCTGTGGTAATTTTATTTTTCATAAATTGCCTCCGAATTTTTTACAATTATTAATAGAATATATTTAAGAATATATAAAATCACCGCTAATTCATAAAAATAAAAAATATTTTTTTATTAGTAAAGAAAAAAGAGAGGAAGTGTTTTCCTCAGCTTTAATATATAATTGTTTTTTTTCTTTGTTAGAAATCCCTTAGATGAAAAAGATTCCTAATAAGAAAGCTCTTCTAGTTAATGATGCTGAATCATATTCATTTTCTACTGTAACTTTTATTTTGGTGTTGCCAATTCCAAATATAATTCCTGATTGTATTGTCAGAAATTCACCTGCTTTAATTTCCTCAGTTCCTGATGTACTTTTACCTGCTAATATTATGCCGCCTTCGAGGTTAATGGCCCAATTAACATTTTCTGCAACCACTGGTCCAGTATTTGCAATTTCTGCTTTTACTCTTAAAAATCCAGGGCTCACACTGATGACTTCAAGGTCAGGTATCTCAATTATTGTAATTGTGTGTGTTCCGGACCAACTGCTTTCAAGGCCCTCTTCATCCTTTGCTCTAACCTTTATTTTATAAGCGCCAGGACTATCAAATGAGTGGGATACTGTGCAAGTGTCACCTGAGTCATAGAACTTTGTCCATTCATCAACAATAGAGTCTCCATTATAATCCCAACCATATGAAACCATGTCTTCATCAGGATCTATAGTACTGGTGGAAAAATCATATACTATATCTACTATGCCGTCTTCTGGTCCAGTTGGTATGCTAGGTAATTCTGGAGGTAAATTGGTTTGATATAACTCATATACAAACAACCAGTCAGTTACACCAGGGGCAGAACTATCTTGGACACAACCTCCGATACACATTAAACCTTCTTGGTAATCCTCTGCTAACCATAGACCACCTGCAATACCTACTCCTGAACCTACATCAGCGTTGACATCATAAGAAAATCCTGTCATTTCACCAGCTGTTAAATTCCATTGATAAATAGTTGATTCTGCTCCAGCTGTTTGGTCAAACACCCAAAGATAAGGTCCATTGGGATCTGGATCATATGCAAATCCATATGTACTTGTTGCTGTACCAAGACTAAATTGGTCAACAATGGTGCCATCTCTGTCAACGATCCATACGGGATCATCCCAGTTTGAAACATAGAATACATCTAAATCACTGTTATAAGCAATAGCTCGACATGCGAATCCACCAGAAATTGTGGCAATATTTTCTTCATTGATGAAATCCATCTGCCAGATTTGCCCTCCAGCAGCTCCACCGTACATATATTCTCCGTCCCAAGCAAGATCTCTTAATCCACTTACACCAGATATTGAAAACTCTTTTTGTAGGTTACCATTAATATCGTATTGATGAATCAAATTACTTGCCCATCGAGTGCTATAATGATATGTCCCATCAAACTCTGCGCCAGAATTACCGTTTGCTCCAGTTTCCCCAGTTGCTCCTATATCATGAGTAGCTAATAAATCCCATGCAGCAAGAGTGGAATAACTTTGTTGTTCTTTTGAAATTCTATTGGGATTTGCATCTATTTCACTAGTCCCTGTTACTGTAGAAACAGTAACGAACATCAGCATACATACTAAAATGCTTACTATTTTCTTCTTCATTTATCGGCTACCTCCCCATATTTCTCATATATGATATGTTTTTTTAAGATTTAAATGTTACTTTAATCATAAATAATGGAATTTTTAATATAAAATAAATATTTATAAGATATATAGTACGATTTAATTAATAAAATTTAACTTTTTAAAAATTCTTATAACCTTTAAATTATATTTTTTTATTTAATTTTTGAAAAATTAATTATTTTTTCATATTAAAAACAACCTTTAACTTAATTTTCGATTTTTATTTGTTATTTAAGGTATTTAATGTTTAATCTTTTTACATTTAAATATTACTGTTCCACCCTTAGTATATGGTTTTCCTGGATCGACACATTGCAAATAGGCATAATCCTTATCATTTTCTTTTGTCAAACCCAAAGCTACAGGACACCATTTATGCTGCAATATTGTTGTATAATGAAGCAATGTTGCAAGTGAATGGGTGCATAATGCATCAGTTTTGTTAAGAATTATTTTAGGATCAGATATTATGATTCTATCCCCTTTTTTATAAACAGGGCAAGAACCTTTAATTTCATGAACTGTAATTTCTAAATAGTCGGATTCTTTATTGTTAGGGCTTTTTTCTTCTTTCATATTTATTTAAATGATTTTAATGTATAAATTTTTATGTGTTAATTAAATCAGATAATATAAGACTTAGCGATATATAACAAATAATGATGGGTAAAACAGATTGGTTTAAAGATACTATTATCTATCATATATTTATTGATAGATTTTCTGGATTTAAAACAATAAAACATTGGGATCATCCAAAATTTTTAGGAGGTAATATTAAAGCAATAACTGAAAAGATTCCCTATCTTTATAATCTTGGCATCAAAACAATTTGGATCTCACCATTTTATAAAACAAGTGAATATCATGGTTATCACATAACTGATTTTTATAATGTTGATCCACATTTTGGATCATTAGACGATATTAAAAAACTTATAGATATAGTCCATAAAAATAATATGTATATTATTGCTGATTTTGTACCTAATCATTGTTCTGAACAACATCCCTATTTTCAGGATGCAAAAAATAATAAAAATAGTAAATATAAAAAATGGTTTTATTTCACAAATTGGCCAAACAAATACCTTTCATTTCTAAGTATAAAACAACTCCCAAAAATAAATCTTGAAAATATTGATGCAGAAAATTATATAATAAATGCTGCAAAACATTGGCTTAGTTTAGGATTTGATGGATTTAGATTAGATCACGTCATAGGTCCAAATCATAAGTTTTGGAAACATTTTAGATATGAAATAAAAAATATGTTTCCCAATGTTGTTTTAATAGGAGAAGCATGGATGAAAGGAGTTAAATTATATGAATTAAAAACAATCAAAACTAAAAATAAATTTTGGAAATGGATTAATGGATCATCGTCAGATAAATTATTAAAGGATTACATTGGATTATTAGATGGAGTTTTAGATTTTAGATTTCAAGAGTTAATTAGAAAATATATAGCAGATAAAGTAATATCTAAGACAACTTTTTTAAAACTTTTAAAAAAGCATTATAGAGGTTACCCAGAAAATTATTATTTACCTACTTTTCTTGATAATCATGATATGAATCGCTTTTTGTTTGATTGTAAAAATAATAAAGAAAAACTGAAACAAGCTGCAGAAATACAATTTTCAATAGACCAACCAGCAATAATTTATTATGGTACAGAAACAGGTTTAAGTCAAAGAAAATCGATATGGGGTTTTACAGCCCATGGAGATATTCAAGCAAGAATGCCTATGAATTGGGATAATTCAGATAAAAATATATATAATTTTTATAAAAAAATTATAGAAGAGAAAAAAACAAAAATAATATGATTTTTTGAAATAAATAGTTTCAATTACCTATTTTTCAATTATTTAAATTTGGATTTTTTTCTATATTTCTCAGAGAATTATTATGATAGTTTGGAAATATAAAATTATAGGAAAGGCCGGAGTAATTATGACACAGAATACTGATCTTGCTGAAAAGAAAAGTAAATTAGGTTACTGGGTTTTTTGTAAAAGAGTATCTAATATTTACAAATACAATCATTAAAAATTTGGTTTCATAAAAGTTAAAAAGGATATATTATTAACATCGCCTGGCGAATGCTATGTCAGGCACCTTAAAATACATCAGACAACCAATCGTTAGTGTACTTGGTCATGTCGATCATGGAAAAACAACATTGCTAGATTTTATAAGAGGAACAACTGTTGCTGCCAGAGAGTCTGGTGCAATAACTCAACATATTGGTGCAACTGAAGTTCCAATTGAAGCAATTTATAAGTTATGTGGAGATCTACTTAAAGAAAAAAAATTTACCGTTCCTGGGCTTCTTTTTATTGATACTCCAGGTCATCATGCTTTTACAACCTTAAGAGCAAGAGGTGGCTCACTTGCTGATTTAGCAATATTAATTATTGATGTAAATGAAGGTTTTAAAACGCAAACTTATGAATCAATAAAAATTTTAAAACAATACAAAACACCTTTTATAATTGCAGCTAACAAAATCGATGCAATATCAGGTTGGCAGAAATTTAACACAGATGCAAAAACTCGTATTAGTAAACAACGAGTAAATGTTAAATCAATTATTGAAGAGAAGTTATATGAAATAATTGGAACTATATCTGAACAAAAACTTAATTCTGATTTATATTTTAATATTTCTGATTTTAGAAAAACCATAGGAATTATTCCAATTTCTGCAAAAAATGGGGAAGGAATTCCCGAGCTTTTAATGATTCTTGTTGGACTCGCTCAAAGATTCCTTGAAGATAGACTTCATATCGAAAGTGGTCCTGGAAAAGGAAGTGTTTTAGAAGTAAAAGAAGAAGTTGGACTTGGAAAAACAATTGATGCAATAATTTATAGTGGTTCAATTAAAAACGATGATAAAATTGTGATTGGAACAAGTACTGAACCAGTTGTTACACATATCAAGGCTCTGTTAAAACCTAAACCACTTGATGAAATCCGAGATCCACGTGAACGTTTTGATAGTGTGTCAGAGGTTCATGCAGCTTGTGGAATAAAAATATCATCCCCTGACTTAGAAAACGTAATACCAGGTGCACCTATTAGAGTTGCAAAAAAAAATCTTGAAGAGGTGATTTTAGAAATAAAAAATCAAACTAAAATAGATTTTGAATTGGATGATCAAGGAATAATTATTAAAGCTGACACCATTGGCTCACTTGAAGCTTTAATCAAGGAATCCCGTGATAAATCAATCAAAATAAGAAAAGCAGAAATTGGAAATGTTTCTAAAAGAGACATAATTGAGGCTGCTGCAACACTTGACCCATTAAATAAACTTATTTTTGCTTTTAATGTAAAAACTCTTCCTGAAGCAAAAGAGGAACTCGAAAATTATGATATTACAATATTTTCTGAAGATGTAATTTATACTATTATGGAAAACTATGATGAATGGATTCAAACAAAAAAAGCAGCGCTTGAAAAAGAAAGAAGGAAAGATTATATACATCCTGGTATGATTAAATTTTTACCTGAATATGTTTTTAGATTGAGTCACCCTGCTGTAATAGGTATAAGAGTCCTTGGAGGTAGAATTAAAACCGGATTAAGACTTATGAAAGAGGATGGAAGAGTAATAGGATCAATTAAAGGAATTCAATCTGAAAATAAATCTATCGAAGAAGCAATTCAAGGCCAAGAGGTCGCAATATCAATTGAAGGTGTAACTGTCGGAAGACAAATAAAGGGTGAAGATATTTTATTTACTGATTTACCTGCAAGTGATGCCAAAAAACTCCGTGAAATGGATGTTTTAAATCCTGACGAAAAAGATATATTAAATAAAATATTTGAAATAAAGAGAAAATCAGATAAATTTTGGGGCATGTAATTTAAATTAAAAACTTTTTTTGAGTGTTTTCAGTAGTTCTGCATTCCTATTTTATTTAAAAAAAATAATTATTAATATAAAAAGTTGAACTGTAAAATATCATTTAAAATATAAATCATTGTTTTCTTAGAATTAACTGCTCAAATTTCACACTTACAATAGAAAGTGCTATTGAACCAATCTTAATAGATCTTGCATCTATAGGATAATATAGATTGTAAGAATATCCTTGATATCCGCTCCCAAATAGTATTGCAATAGAAAAAACATCTTTTGAAATCATCCCACAATATATTAATGTTATTGAATCCATTAATCCTAATTTTAATTTCGTCTTTTCACCAATTGCAAGTATAATATCATCAGAAATATATCCATACTTATCTTTAATCATAATCATTGAAATATATAGTGCAAATTTAAAAGATTCGAATAATAATTAAGGTTAATTAATTTAAAAAAAATTAAAATATTTTATTTTTTATAATAATTCAGAAGATATGAGATTGATATTAAAAAATAAAGTAAATTATTACATTTTAAAAAAATCTTTTTTGTATTTTAAACTCTAAATTTATCCTGTATTAAATTTTATAAATATGTTTTTGATAAGGGTTACAGATGGCATCTAAATCTATTAGTGAAATAAAAGAAGTAGAAACTAAGGCTCTTCAATCAATAGATAATGCAAAAAAAGATGCTGAAAAAATTATCGAAAAAGCAAAAAAAGATGCACAAACAGAAAGTGAAAAATTAATAAAAAAGGCCTTAAAAAAATTAGAAGAGAAAGCAAAAAAGCAAGAAGAATCTACCAAAGAAGAAATAAAAAAAATAATTTCTGATAGTAAAAAAGAAATTTCTAAATTAACTGAAAGTTCCAACAAAAATATTTCAAAAGCAGTATCTGCAATTATTAATAAAATTTCTAAGGGGGAGTAAAAAATATTATTTCCTGAACCAATGCAAAAAGCTTCATTAATTGTTCATCAAAACTATTTAGAAGACGTAATAAAAAACCTTCATGAAACTGGTTTAATGGAAATAATTGACATCTCAAAAGAAGATTTTATATCTTTAGAAAATATTGAAAAAGCAACAGTTCATCCAGATGTAGAGGCACTTACAACTTATGAATTAAGACTTACCCGATTAATTGATATTTTAAAAAAAATTAAACCAAAAAAAAGTGGTATCAAAGCAATATTTAGTCCAGAACTACCTGAAAAAAAGCATATAGAAGAACATACTATTGATGAATTGCTTTCGTATACAGAGGGAATATTAAGTGAAATAGAAAAGCAAATTTTAGCTCACGAACAAAAATTACAGGAATTTAATCAACAAATTGAAATTATCAATCATGATATTGAACAATTAAACTATATTTATGATTTAGATGTTGACATTTCAAGCATTGGAAAATCAGATTACTTAATTATAAAAGCAGGATTGACTGATGATCTAGAAAATTTAAGAGCTGAATTAGGTTCTATTGAAAAATCTTTTATTAAATCTAAACAATTTGGCTCAAGAAAAAAAATTCAATGGGCAGTTGTAATTGTTTCTCATATCTTGGAAAAAGAAAAAATTGAAAAGATATGCAGGGATAAAATTATAGAATTTTCATTCAATGTTACTTCAGGTCTGCCAAAAGAACTTTTAAAGTCATTAAAAAGGGAAATTTTAGAAATAAAAAAAGAAAAAAACAATATTTTTTCAGATTTACAAGTATATGTTAAACAACAACTTGATGATTTAATGGCTTTGAGAGAGGAGATCCAGCTAGAACGAATAAGAAAAGCATTACCAAAAAATTTTGGAAAAACTCATTCTACATATATTATTAAAGGTTGGCTATTAGGAAAAAATGTGGAAAAATTAAGACAGTCGGTAATATCTGTGTCAAATGATCATATTATTTGTGATTTCGAAAAACCTTCAAATAATCCTGATAATCCACCTACTTATATTAAGACTCCAAGATGGGCATCAGGATTTAAAAGTCTTTTAAGTATGTTTGCATTACCAAAATATAATGAAGCTAATCCCACAGTTATAATGGGTATTTTTTTTGTTTTATTTTTTGGTTTTATGCTTGGAGATGCTGGATATGGAATTGTAATTTTGGGCCTGTCAATATTTGGATTCATAAAATTTTCAAAATATAGTGAATTGATTCGAAGTTGGTCATTTATGGGAATTTGGTTAGGATTAATTACTACAATTATTGGATTTTTAACAAATAGTTTCTTTGGAAATTTTATACCAATGTTTTTTTATGGTGATGGAACACTACCTCTTTACCAGTTAAATTTATTTGGAATAGAACTACCTACAAATCCTATTAAAGATCCATTAACAATTTTAACTATGGCCCTTATTTTTGGACTGCTTCATTTAAATATTGGAATTATACTTGGAATTATTCAAGCTTATAAGAGAAGAAATATAAAAGAAATGCTTACTCATCGGTTTTGTTGGATCCCCCTTCAAATTGGTGGTGGTATATTGATTGGAAATTTTATTCTTGATTTTAAAATTTCTAACCTTTTGTTTTATATTGCAGCTATTCTTGTTATAATTGGTATTATTCAATTGTTTTTAAGTTCTGGCCCAATTGGTTTTTTTGATATAACAGGTTTTGTAGGTGACTGGCTTTCATATGCAAGACTTTTGGCTCTAGGTCTTGCAACTGCAGGAATGGCACTTGCGTTTAACATTGTCGCCCAGCTCTTTTCTGAATTAATCCCAATTCAAATTATTGGTATTATTATTATGATAATTCTATTATTTATTGCTCATTTGGTAAATCTTGGTCTCCAAGCATTGGGAGCAGGTGTTCATTCGCTTAGACTTCAATATGTTGAGTTTTTCAACAGATTTTATGAGGGTGGCGGACATGAATTCGCTCCTTTTAAAATAAAAAGAACTTATACAAAAATTGAAAAAGAAAAAAATGAATAAATTTGGAGGAAAAATATGAAAATAAAGAGAAAAGCAGCAATTTTGGCATTGCTATTAGTTGGTTTGTTTTTTCTATCAACTAGTATTGCATGTGCCCAACCAGAAGAATCATCTGAAAGCGAAGATAGTAAAAAATTGGTAATTTTAGGATGTGCATTAGCAATAGGAATCGCAGGTATTGCCTCAGCAATTGGCCTTGCTCTTGCAGGATCCTCTGCTGTAGCTGTCACAGCAGAAAAACCAAACTTGTTTGGCAAATGTCTTGTTTTGCAGGTTCTTCCAATGACCCAGTCTGTCTATGGACTATTAACCGCGATATTGCTAATGATGGGAGCCGGGCTCCTTGGAGGCGGTGAAGCGACTGTAAGTCCTCTTATGGGCATGGGTGCAGTTTGGATTGGTCTTGCAGTTGGTCTTACAGGTATTTCTGCAATTAACCAAGGAATGGTTGCATCTTCCTCAATTAGTGCTGTAGGAAGAAATCCTGATGTTGCAGCAAGAGGAATAATTTTTACTGTTATGCCAGAAACTATCGCTATTTTCGGTCTTCTTGTAGGTATTCTTCTTATGACAGGTTTAGGACTATTATAGAACGGAAAGATATATGTCAGCAGAAAAAATTATTCAACAAATCAAAAAAGATTCTGAAATAGAGATTAAACAAATTCTAAAAGATGCGGAAAATCAGGTAAAAATTATTCTGGAAAATTCTAAAAAAGCAACAGAAACCGAAGTTAAAAAGATAGAAAATGACAGCATTAAGAAAAGCGAAAATCTTAAAAAAATCTTGATTTCAAAAGCAAGTCAAGATGCAAAAAAAGAAATCATGAATGCAAGAGAAAAAATCATAGAGGATTGTTTCACAAAAGCACACAGTGAACTTTCAAAATTAAAGGGAAATGATTATATTAACATTGTAAAAAAGTTAATAGAAGATGGCTGTAATAAACTTGGAAAAAACTGTACAGTTTTGGTTTCAAGAGAAGAAGATAAAAAAATTGCAGAAGAACTTGGTATTTCCGTTGCTGGTACTGTTGAATCTAGCGGAGGGGTGGTTCTTAAATCTTTAGATGGTAAAATAATACTTAATCATACTTTTGATAGTATTTTAAAACGAGAAAAAAATAAAATTAGAATTGAAATTGGAAGGCTGCTTTTTTCATAATAATGGAGTAGATAGAGTTGCTTGAGATAATATTTGACCCAAAAAGCTATTTATTCTGGTTAATAATAATTGCATTGATTGCAGGAGCAATTGCAATAATCTCAAGACCTTTTTCTACTTATATAAAATTTGTATATCCTAATGCAAAATTTGAAGCAATAGGTAATCCCTTTGTTACTGAGATAGAGTTAAGTCGTATTATAGAAAATAAAAATTTAGATAATTTTAAAGAGGCATTAAATTCTTTAAAAGATTATAATGTAACAGGCGATAGTACAGATAATATTCAAAATTCGCTTGATAATCATCTACTGTTGTCAGTAGAAATGATGAAAAAGGATAGTTCAAAGAAAATGACAAATTTTTTTAACACTTATTTAGAAAAATTAGATATTTATTTAATTAAAAATACTCTTAAGATTATTTTTGAAAAAAAAACATTAAATAATAAAATAATAGATAAAGCAATATTTCCTGAAACTAAAAAATTTTTACACAAAATAATAGAATCAGACAAAGAAAACTTACCTTATATTTTTAAAGATTATGAATTTAATGAAGAAATAATAAATACTATTTCTGCAGAAAAAATTGATTTTATAAAACTTGATATCGTATTTGACAAATACGTCATTAATAAATTAAAACAAATTAAAGTTCCCTATAAATGTGAAAACGCAAAACAAAGATTTGTAAATACGATTATTGATTTAATTAATATCAAAAATATTTTAAGAGCTAAACAAATAGGTTATTCTGAAGAATCTTGTTTAAATCTCTTTTTAGATGAAGGACAAGAAATAGCATTTTGGAAATTTAAAGAAATTGCTGGAGTTGAGTATGTCCCTCAAGTTATTTCTGCATTAGAAGGGACATCATATTTTGACGCTCTTAAAGATGCAATTGAGGATTATAATAAAGAAAAATCAGTACAGGTTCTTGAAAATGCTCTTGATGGTCTTTATCTAAAACTTGTAAAAAACATTTCAATTAAAAATTATGTAACAATTGGACCTACCATTAGATTTATAGTTAGTAAGGAGTACGAAATTAGGAATTTAAAGGTTATTGTAAAGGGTTTAGGGGAAGGTCTATCATCCGATATTATAAAGAGAGTATTAGTTAAGGAGGCAGCAACATGAAACTTGCAGCTTTATGCGATAGCGATACTGCCGTTGGTCTAAGGCTTGCTGGAGTTCATGAAGTAAATGTGCCAAAAGAAGAAAATATAAAAGATATTTGGTATAAAATATCAAATCAGGATGATATTGGAATAATATTTATTACAGAAGCATTAGCTGAAGAACTTGATAAATATTTGAAGGATTTTAGAATTCGTAATAATTTACCAATAATTGTTGAAATCCCTGATAAAAAAGGAAGAAGAAAAGATCATGTGGATTTTGTTTCACATCTTATTAAAAAAGCAGTTGGTATTGAGGTTAATAAATAAAGATAAATGTTTGGAGTTGAGTAATTATGGCTGAAAAACAATTAGAAGGTAAAATAATTAGAATTTCTGGACCAGTTATAGAAGCAGATGGTATGCGTGGAGCAAAGATGTATGATGTAGTAAGAGTCGGAGATGAAAATCTAATTGGTGAAATAATCAGATTAAATGAAGATAATGCTATAATTCAAGTTTATGAGGATACTGTTGGACTTAAACCCGGTGAAAAAGTAGTATCAACAGGAATGCCACTCTCTGTTGAACTAGGACCTGGTCTTTTAACAAATATTTATGATGGTATACAAAGACCATTACCTGATATTGAAAGCAGAACAGGAGAATTTATTTCACGGGGAGTTGAAGTACCAGCTCTCTCTCGAGAAAAGAAATGGCATTTTATTCCAAAATTAAAAGCTGGAGATGTTGTGAAAGGTTGTGATGTATTAGGTGAGGTAAAAGAAACAACAATTATTACTCATAAAATAATTATTCCGCCTGATATAAACGGTAAACTTTTATCAATTGAAAAAGAAGGAAAATATACAATTGTAGATGATATTGCAATTGTATCTACTGATAAGGGTGACATAAAACTACAGATGATGCAAAAGTGGCCTGTTAGAAAGCCAAGACCAGTTGTTAAAAAATATGATCCCTCACTTCCTCTTATTACCGGCCAACGAGTAATAGATACTTTTTTTCCTGTTGCAAAAGGTGGAACAGCTGCAATTCCAGGTGGTTTTGGAACAGGTAAATGTGTTACCTCAAATACTCCGATTTTGTTTTCAGACGGAACTATTTCTACAATAAAAGATGTTTATGATAAATATAAAAACTTAGGGAATAGTTATCAAAATCCCCAAGAATCTTACACTTATTTAAATAACGGCGGATTCAAGATTTATTCTTTTAATGGAAAAAAATTGATTCAAGATAAAGCAATGGCTGTATATAAAGGAAAAACAAATTGTATATATAAAATTAAGACAAGAACTGGAAAAATTGCAGAAGTCACTCCTCATCATAAATTGATCACTATTACAGCAGATTTAAAATTTAAGGAAACAGAATCTAAGAAACTAAAGGTTGGAAACTACCTAGTAATGCCCAGAAAATTACAAATTAAAGGAACTCCTCAAATTTTAAACATTTATGATATTTTTGATAAGGAGAGGATAAGTGATCCAAATTTATTAGATCGAATTCCAAATTTAATAAAATTAGCAACAAAAAAAACAAACTCATTAAGAGCCTTATCCAATATTCTTAACGTTTCATATGATGTTTTAATAGGGTATTATTCAGGTAAAAATAAGCCAACTGTTAATTTTATATCTAAACTTGCAAATTTCTTAAATATAAAAATTGATATATGTAAAATTAAGGGACAAACAAACAGTAAATCAATTTTAATTCCTTCAGAGGTAAATGATAAATTAGCGGAATTTTTAGGTTTCATTATAGGAGATGGATGTATAAAAACAAATGGAGGTATATTTTTCTATAACAATGATCATCAGCTTCGCTTAAGATTTAACAAACTCTCTTACGATTTATTTAATTTAAATCCTAAAGAAGGGAAGGATCGTACAGTTAAATATTCAGTAATTAACAGTAAAATCTTATTAAAACTACTAAAATATCTAGAAATTCCTGTAAAACAAAAATCAAATAATTGCATAGTTCCTAGAGCAATAATGAAATCACCAGATAATGTAGTATTCCATTTTTTAAGTGCTTATTTTGATTGCGATGGATATGTAGGTGGAAATGGGAAAGAACTAGAATTTTGTACATCAAGTAAATCTATGCATATACATATTTCTTATCTGTTGTTAAGATTAGGTGTTATCCATACATTAAAGGAAAAAAAAGTATCTAATAAAAAATATTATAAAAATTTTATTAGAGGAAAAAAAGAAATAAAAAAATTTTATAATGCTTGTCATAATCAATCAACAAAATATCAAAAAATTAATGATTATCTTAATGATGGTAAAAGAGTATATAATTCTGTTGATGTTATTCCTGCTTCTTCTCTGTTTTTAGAAAACATCTATAATGATATAGGTAGACCACATTCAATGTTGGAAAATTTAGGAGTAAATACATCTAATTATCTTGGAAATATAAATAAAGAACTTATGAGTTCTGATGTTTTTAAAATATTTGTCTCTTTTTCTAATGATAAAGAATTGGAACAAATATCTGATAGTTTTGATGATATTTTCTATGATAAAATAGTAGAAATAAAAAAAATAAATAAAACAACTGAGGTTTATGATATATCTGTTCCTTCTAATCACAACTTCATTGGTGGATTTGGACCTATGTTACTTCACAATACAGTAATGCTCCACCAACTTGCTAAATGGGGTGATGCAGAAGTAATTGTTTATGTTGGTTGTGGAGAAAGAGGTAATGAAATGACTGATGTATTACGTGAATTTCCTGAGCTAGAAGATCCGAAATCTGGTGAACCTTTAATGAATAGAACAGTTCTTATTGCAAATACCTCAAACATGCCCGTAGCAGCAAGAGATGCTAGTGTTTATACAGGCATTACAATTGCTGAATATTATAGAGATATGGGATATGATGTAGCATTAATGGCTGATAGTACATCAAGACTTGCAGAAGCTATGAGAGAAATTTCTGGTCGTCTTGAAGAAATGCCTGGCGAAGAAGGTTATCCAGCTTATCTTGCAAGTAGACTTGCAGAGTTTTATGAACGAGCAGGGCGTGTTAAGCTACTGGGTTCTAAAGATAAAGAAGGTTCTGTTTCCGTTATGGGTGCTGTATCTCCTCCTGGCGGAGATTTTTCTGAACCTGTTGCTCAAAATACTTTAAGAATTGTGAAAGTTTTTTGGGCACTAGATTCTGATCTTGCTGATAGAAGACACTTTCCATCTATAAATTGGTTGAAATCTTATTCACTATATTTAGATGAAATCCAGTCCTGGTGGAATAAAGAAATTGCTCCAGACTGGCTCAAATTAAGAAATAAGGCAATGGCACTACTTCAAAAAGAGTCAGAACTTCAAGAGATTGTTAAACTAGTAGGACCAGATGCTCTTCCACCAAAAGAAAGAGCATTACTTGAAAGTGCGAGAATGTTAAGAGAGGATTTCCTTCAACAGAGTGCCTTTCATGAAGTTGATACCTTTTGTTCAGAAAAAAAACAATATGAAATTCTCAGAATAATCTTAAAGTTTTCAGATGAAATTCAAAAGGTTATTGAAAAAAATGTTCATATGGATGATATAATATCCATGAAATCTCTTGAGCATATTGCTAGAATGAAAACTGTGTCTAATAAGGAGTTTGAAAAAAGGTTTGCAGATACAGAAAAGGAAATTGATAAAGAATTATCAAAATTAATTGCTGGAGGACTTAAAAATGGATCATAAAGATATAGAATATACTACAGTTGCTGAGATTTCTGGTCCTTTAATGATTGTAAATGGTGTAAAAGATATTGCATATAATGAAGTGGTTAAAATTAAAACTGCAACTGGGGAGGAGCGAACCGGTCAAGTCCTCGAGGCATTTACAGATAAGGCAATAGTTCAAGTTTTTGAGGGAACTAAAGGTCTTGACACTAAAAAAACATCAGCTCGTTTTATTGGAGAAACCATGAAACTAAGCGTTGCAAAAGACATTCTTGGTAGGGTTTTTGATGGAACAGGAAACCCAATTGACAATGCTCCCCCAATAATTCCTGAGGATAGAAGAGACATAAATGGTAATCCTATAAATCCATATGCTAGAGAATATCCTCGAGAGTTTATTCAAACAGGGATTTCTACAATTGATGGGCTTAACACACTTGTTAGGGGCCAAAAACTGCCTATTTTTTCTGGAGCAGGACTTCCCCATAATGAAATGGCTGCCCAAATTGCAAGACAGGCAAAAGTTTTAGGCAAAGAAGAAAAATTTGCAGTTGTTTTTTGCGCAATGGGAATTACCGCTGAAGAAGCAAATCTTTTTATTAGAGATTTTGAAAATACAGGTGCTTTAGAACGAACTGTTATGTTTTTGAATCTTGCAGATGATCCAACTATTGAGCGTATAATTCTTCCACGTATGGCACTTACTTGTGCTGAGTATTTAGCATTTGACTTAAACATGCAGGTTCTTGTAATTTTAACTGATCTCACTAATTATGCAGAAGCTCTTCGTGAAATTGCTGCTGCAAGAGAAGAAGTTCCTGGTAGGAGAGGCTACCCTGGATATATGTATACAGATCTTGCAACAATATACGAACGTGCAGGCAGAATAAAAGGAAAAAAGGGTTCAATTACTCAAATTCCTATGTTAACAATGCCTGATGATGATATAACCCATCCTATTCCTGATTTAACAGGATATATTACTGAAGGACAAATAGTTCTTGAACGAGGTTTACATAAAAAAGATATTTATCCCCCTGTTGCTGTTTTACCATGTCTTTCTCGACTGATGGATAGAGGTATTGGTAAGGATAGAACCCGAGCAGACCATGCTGATGTTTCAAATCAGCTATATGCAGCATATGCCGAAGGTTGTGATTTACGAGACCTTGTTGCAATTGTTGGAGAAGACGCATTATCTGATAGAGATAAAAATTACTTGAAGTTTGCAGATGAATTTGAAAAAAGATTTGTAACTCAAGATAGTCACGAAGATAGAAGTATAGAAAAAACACTTTCCATTGGTTGGGAACTTTTATCAATATTGCCAACCTCAGAACTTAAAAAAATAGATGAAAAATATATTGAAAAATACTATCCAAAAGATAGTAATATTAAAGAGTAAAAAATATGACAGAACAGATTCTTGAAGGGGTAAGTCCTACAAGAATGGATTTACTTGAAATACGAAAAAAATTAATACTTGCTGAAAAAGGTCATAAACTTCTAGAGGAAAAACGAGATGCACTTGTTGAAAGATTTTTTAATGTAATTGACAAGAGAAAGGAACTATCAAAAAATATTGATGAAGATTTTAAAGCTGCTTTTATGTCACTAATACAAGCTCAAATGATTCTTGGAGAACGTCAAGTAGAAGATGCCTCTTTACTATCTGAAGATGTTGGTGAAATAAGCTTTGAAACAGACAATATCATGGGTGTAAAAATTCCAAAAATGAATGCAGACGATATAAAAGTTGATTTACGTCCATCTTATGGTTTTATGGAAACTTGTTCAAAACTTGATGATGCTAAAAAGGAATTTCACTATCTTTTAAAAAGATTAATTCAGCTTGCAGACCTAGAGGCAGGGATTAAATCTTTAACTGTTGAAATAGAAAAAACAAAAAGAAGAGTAAATGTTCTTGAAAACAATTTAATTCCCAAACTAATTGCTACACGTAAATATATTGAGATGCAACTTGAAGAAAGAGAAAGAGAGGATTTTATTAGGAGAAAAAGAATAAAAGCTCTCTTAGAATCAAAAAAGGTGTAAAATGAGTAACCTTGAAAATGATCCTGTTTTAGGAAAATTTTTTGATTCTCCAGAGAAAAAGGCGAAATGGCTAGCCCGAATTAAAATTGCTTATATTTTGTGGATTATTTTTCTAGTAATTGGTATTTTATCAATACTTATTTGGTATTTTGTTAAATAAAAAAAAGAAAAGGAAAAGCAATTTTAAACTTCTTTTCCCATATCCCATATTGCTTTTATTGCTAGTATTCCTACTGCCGGTGCAACAAATATAGATAGACTTAAAGAAACACCTTGAAGTAAAGCTCCAATCCATGGTGTTATTGTAACTCCTTGGAACACTCCATACATTACTACTAGACCTATTCCTGCAATTAAAAATCCAGGGGCCTCTTTCTTTGTTATTGTTCCTCGTCCATAAACTGCTAAAACGCCGATTATTACACCAAGTATAGCTAAAATCCAAGCAATTATTCCACCTGTATCAGTATTAAAAAAGGGTTGAACATCTGTTGATTCAATCGTATATGCTGTATATAGACCAACTATTAAGGCAATTAATATACCAATTAAAAATGCCCAGCTTCCTATTTTTAGCATTAAATCATCTTTTGCCATATAATACTCTCCTCCACCTTATTTATATCAGACCTTTTGAATTATATGAAAGTTTATAAATGTTTCTAGATTTTTTTAATGAAAGAAAAATTGATATATTGCTCTTTTATTAAACAGTAAATAATAACGTTATAATTTGCTTAATGTGAGATACATGGATTCTACTAAAGAAATCGATGAATTTTTAGAAAAAATGGAAGAAAAGAACAAAGAAAAAAATAATTCCCAAAAAAAAGAAAATGAACCTATTGATAAGTGGATTAAAAAACAAAATTTTAAAACAACTGAGGAAATCAAAGTTCCTGAGCTTCTTTTAGATCAAGTTATAGGCCAAGATAAATCCGTTGATATTGTTAGAAAAGCAGCAGAACAAAAGCGTCATGTTATGCTCATAGGTGATCCAGGAACAGGTAAATCTATGGTTGCCCGAGCAATGACTGCTTTTTTACCTAAGGAAGAATTAGAAGATATTATTGCATATCCAAATACCGATGATTCAAATACACCTCATATTAGAGTTGTTCCAGGTGGTAAGGCAAACGAGATAATCAAATCACAAAGAGCAGAAGCAAAAAAGAAAAAAGAACAGCAGAATAGCATGGTAATAACCATTGTTTTTTTAATAGTTTTATTATCCATTTTTGCAGCTGTTTATCCAGCATTTCAGTCTGATCCACCTGATTTTAGTAAGGTTGCAATTCAATGGGCGTTTATTGGAATCATTGCAGCTTTTATGATATTTTTAATTTTTTCACGAGGTGGACTTACTCAAAGAAGAGAGTTACAACAGGTTCCAAAAATTCTTGTCGCCCATGAAAAAAAAGAGTCGCCACCTTTTATTGATGCAACTGCTGCTCATTCTGGTGCTCTTCTTGGAGATGTTCGTCATGATCCATTTCAATCTGCTGGTCTTGAAACACCACCACATCAACTAGTTGAAGCTGGTTCAATACATAGAGCACATAAAGGTGTTTTATATATAGATGAGATAAACACATTAAGCCTTCCTTCACAGCAACATCTTTTAACAGCAATTCAGGAAAAGAAATTCCAAATAACAGGTCAATCTGAACGAAGTTTTGGTGCGATGGTAAAAACTGAACCTGTTCCTTGTGATTTTATATTGGTTTCAGCAGGTAATTTAGATGCATTAAAAGGTATGCATCCTGCGCTACGTTCAAGAATTAGAGGATATGGTTATGAAGTATACCTAAATAGTTCAATGGATGATAACAACAAAAACAGAGAAAAATTAATCCGTTTTGTTGCTCAAGAAGTTAAAAAAGATGAAAAAATTCCCCATTTTAACAAAGAAGCTGTTGGTGAAATTATTCATGAAGCTCAGAGAAGGGTAGGAAGAAAAGGTAAACTTTCATTACGTTTAAGGGAGCTTGGTGGACTTGTTCGCGCAGCTGGTGATATCGCTTTTGAAAAGGGAGATAAAATTGTCACAATTGATCATGTAATTGAAGCAAAAAAAATTGCTAAATCCCTTGAACAACAAGTTGTAGATAGAGCAATTGAACAAAGAAAAGATTATAAATCATTTAAAACAAAAGGACACGAAATAGGTGTTGTAAATGGACTAGCGGTTCACTCAGCAGACCCATCTATGAGTGAGTTTTCTGGTTTAGTTCTTCCAATAGTTGCAGAAGTTACACCTGCTGGTTCTGAATCTGAAGGAAAGGTAATTGCCACAGGTAAGCTTGGCGAAATAGCAAAAGAGTCAGTTCTAAATATTTCTGCTATTATTAAGAAATATATGGGTCGAGATATAACAGAACATGATATACATATTCAATTTATTGGAACTTATGAAGGCCTTGAAGGAGATTCTGCTAGTATTTCAGTTATTACTGCAGTAATTTCTGCTATGGAAGGAGTTCCTGTGAGACAGGATACTGCTATGACAGGGTCTCTTAGTATAAGAGGAACAGTTCTTCCAATAGGTGGTGCAACTGCAAAAGTAGAAGCAGCAGCTATTGCAGGAATTAAGAGAGTTCTTATACCTTATTCAAATCTAAAAGATGTTCTTATTGAAGACCATTATAAAGATAAAATTGAAGTAATCGCTGTTGAAACCTTAACAGACGTGATAGAAAATACTCTTGAAGGACCTGGAAAAGATGAACTTCTAAAAAAACTTAAGGCTATGAAACCATTGAAGGTCTCTGCAAAAGTGGAATTAGAATCTGAAAAAAATGTAACTGCTTCACCTGCAGAAACTAAACAAAAAGAAAACAAATAATTTTATTTATTTTTGTGACATACTCTCTGGCATTCACACTTTCGGAACTACTGTGAATGCCGGAACTTCTTATTTAGGTAGGGTTGGAATCTGTTGAAAATCCATTTAGCTTTGTTTGTTGTAGTCGTTGTTCTCGAACATATTGAATTACGGTTTCTACATTTGCGTCTCCTATGGTTCGGTAGAATTTCCCTGGACTCCAGAAATGTCCTTTACAGTAGCTATTTCGGAATGTTGGTTTTTGTTTGAATAGTTCTCTTGAACTTGCTCCTTTTTGCAGGTGGAATGCTTGTGAGACACTCTTTGTTGTTGGTATTTGTACGATTATGTGTATATGATCTGGCATTACACTTGTTTCTGTGATGTTGATGTGATGTCGTTTTGCTATATCTTGCAGGGTTTTTTTCGCAAAGTTTTTTATTCTCCTCTTACCTAAACATATTGAACCTATACTTGGGACACCATTCTAAGTGGTATAGATTCTGGCCGATATTGTGGCTTCTGCTAACTAGATTCATTACTTTTTCACGTTCTTGGTCAGGTTTACTATGGCACCCGTTTTTAGCGGGTGCGCCTGACCGGTACGTGATATATGTTTGGTTTAGAAAAAGTAGCGCGTTCATCCCCATACTTAAAGTCTGGGGATTTCGCGCGTATTAAGTTTAAAAAAGGATTTTTTAAGTAGAAATTTAAAAAACATAATTACAAAATAGATTTATATTAAAATTATATTCTTTACATGTTTGTTATGAAAGCTTTATTTATTGGTCGATTTCAACCTTTTCATAATGGACATTTAAAGGTATTAAAAAAGATTTCAACTGAATTTGATTTTATTATTATAGGTATCGGTTCATCTCAATATCACAATACCTTAGATAATCCCTTTTCTGCAGAAGAACGGAAAATAATGATTGAAAAAGCTATGCAAAAAGCTAGTATTAATAATTATAAAATTGTGTTTATTCCTGATATTCATAATCCTCCTAAATGGGTAGATCATATATTATCGATTTATTCAGATTTTGATTGTCTAATATCTAACAATGATTTTACAAAGAAGTTATTTTTAGAAAAAGGTTTTACTGTAAAAAAAACACCTTTATTTAATAAAAATGAATTTTCTGGAAAAGAAATTCGCAGAAGGATTATAAATAATGAACCCTGGGAAGATTTAGTTCCAAATATAGTATCTAAAATAATTAAAGAAATCAATGGTATTAAAAGATTAAAAATGCTTAAAAGCTAAAATTTTATTTTTTTGATTTGAAACATCACCTTGGCCTTTTTTTATTTCTAATAAAATCTATTAAACCTGTACAAATTAAAAGAACAGCAGCAATAATGCAAAGATAAAAACCGACACTTAAACCCCATGTTACATGCATATATACAGTTTCACCATTAGGCAATATTAAATCAATAAGTCCTTGTCCATTTAAACTACCTAAACTTAATTCTGTGATCTTTGACATTCCAAAAGAAAATGCAAGAGCGACTAATATTATAAATATAATACTTGCTGAAATTAGCACAATAAAAAAACGTCTTTTAAGAAGGATATTTGGTATAAAACTGAGACCAAGTAATACAATTCCTGTGTAAACAATTAAAAGTAATGTTCCAACAAAACCAGTAAACATATCTGGTAAGGTTGCAATTTCATTATAGATTTGTCCTTTACTCTTTATACTTTCAATCATTGTTTGAGGTTGAATAAACATTTCTGATCTCTGCTCTGTAACATAAAAATCACTATGTCCATTTAGTGCCCACCATGGTTGAAAAATTGATAGAATTATAAGTGCAATTGAAAATAGTTTTAAAAATGTGTTTAATGAAATCTTTTTGAAAGCAAAAAGTACTAAAATTTCAAGTATAAAAAATATAATAATTCCAGTGGTAATAATTGGAATTATTGATTTTATATTGGTAATAATTTTAATATTTTTATTATTTGTTAAATCAACATTTTTTTCTCCAACAATCTTATTTTCTAAGTATACATTTATACTGTATTTTCCAGGAGGTAAAGATATCTTATCTTCAGGAGTAATAGAAGAATAAATTATTAAACCATTTCTAATAATATCTAATTTTAAATCATCATTTTCAATTTTATTTCCACGATCATCAAAGATATTTGTTTGTAAATCAAATTTAGCATTAAAATCGATAAAATTGGTAACTCCGTCTTGAGGAACATCTATAAATATTTCATCAAAAAACTTTCCATATAAAATAGATAGTTTATATTTAGCAGGAGGCAGGTTTTTAAAAATATACTTACCCGATTCAATCTCTTCTGGAAATAAATCAATGGGTATATCCATTTCTGAACTAGTTAAAATAGGTTTAAGATCAACACCAGGACTAAAACCTAATTCATCTTTAACATTTATTTCTAGATTATATAAATCCAAATTAATTTCAATATTTTTCTTTAATCTAGGAAGTACTCTATCATAAAAGATAAATCCTTTGTAAACAGCTTTTAGAACATAATCGCGATAAATATTGAAATTTATATTAAAGACAGTATCTTTATTCTTAGCTGTAATATTTTGAAAAAATACTGTATTATTTTTTGATATAGTTAAATAAACATTTTCAATTTTTCTTTGATTTTGATCTTTTGTAATAATTTTTATTTTTTGTTGCCATGTACATAAAATATTAATTGTTTTATCTTCTTCAATTATGCAAGATGAAATTCCAATTAATTTTTTTTCACCTGATAAAATCTTTCGATATATTTTTACTATATATTCTCCCGCTGCAAGTTTAGGAATTTTTATTTTAGGTATACCAAAAATCGGTCTTATTGATAAACCACTTGAAATTAACTCATTATCTTGATATAACTCAGCCCATACTTTTAAAACAGTAAATCCAGAAATATTTGCTAAATATGGAAAATTAAAAATTCTTCCACTTATGCGAGGAATAATTGTTAATGTGTGAATTTTTTTATCTTCATCTTTTCCGTTTTCTTTTTCTTTACGGTGTTTATGTAATGTTTTAAAATATTTTTCCTCTTTAATTATATCCAGATATCCCCCATTTTCGGTTGAAAAAAATTCTGCGTTATATTCTATCATTAAATCATCTGGGATTATTAAATCATGTGTACTATCTATTTCATAAGAATTTCTTCCAAAACTGATCCCTGCATAATCAACCTCTGCACCAAGGACATCTAAATATTCCATTATGGCTGCTTTTACTTGTAAACCATCTCGTTCATTCGTTCCAAATTTTACAATATCTTTATTTGATGAAAATAGTATTCCAAATCCCTTTCCAGTTTCTCCTTCATCATTTGAAATCCATGCATCTTCTCCAATATCACAATCATCTGTAAATGGTATAATCCACTCTCTTTCTTTTGTTTCAGGATTTTTATTAATTTTATATTCTTTTAATTGGTTTTTTTCACCAGAAACATGTAAATATGGTAAGATTTCTCCAAATCGTAATCTTTGATTTCTGCCACCGCGTGCACGATATGAAATTAAACCACCATAGGTACCATCAACATTTACCTGCCCTCGTACAACACATTCTTTAAGAACATGATGTTTTGCATGAATTAAAATACGTTTATTTTTAGTTGGAGAAAAATAATATTTATATTTATTTTGCGTTCTGATATTTTTATCTTTTGATTCGCTTACAATACTAACTTGAACCATTAGATTTCCGTCTATATTTATTTGCTTTGATATAAGTCTATAATCAGATGAAATTTGATCTTCATCAGCAGGACCAATATTATACATGAAAGTAAAAGCAGCAATATAAGCAGAATTAATAATGTCAAATTTTTTATATCCAGGTTTCATCTTGATAATTCCCTGTGATAATCGTCTATTAATTGCTTTTCCTTTTTGACCAATTCCATAAACGCAATATCCATCCTCTGTTATTTTGTAATAATCAGCTTCCAAAGCAATGCCAGATATTGGTTCATAATAATAATATGCATCTTTTACATCAACATGATCAATATAATTTGGAGGTGGCTTTTCTTTATTATGATAATAAACAAAGTATCGCTCTGCACCATTTGCAAATTCAGGAACTAAAAATATAATACCACATCTGGTTATATGGTGAGAATCTTTATACTCTAAATCATAAATTTGTGATTCAAGTTCATGCCAATTCTCTCCATCCCAACAACAAATTCGTACTGAGTGTTCATTTTCATTTTTTGCCCAACAAGAGCTAGAAAAATCAACATGAATATCGATAGGTTGAAATTTTGCAAAAGGGTGTATCGTTGATATTGGAAGAGTTAATTCTTGAGAGTTTGACCAATTATTATTCCAAGGATATGGGATATCTTCTTGGCTCAATGCATTTATACTTAAAATTGAAGGAAAGATTAAAATGAATATTAAACTAAATAACAATAGCTTTTTGTTTATCATTAGTCTCCCTGAATATTAAATAATTTATTTTTATTTATATAGTTTTTTTAATAATATATTAATATTTTGGTAAATAAGGAAACAAATTTTTTAATTTTTTTTAAGATATTGTTTTTAATAAATTTTTTACCCTATTAAATTATATTTATTTTAAAATGGTGTAAAAAATGGATGCAATGCAAGCAATTTTAACCAGAAGAAGTATTAGGAAATATTCAAAAAAAGTAGTACCCGATAAAATAATTTTAAAACTTTTAAATGCTGGTGTAAGTGCTCCTTCAGCAGGAAATGAACAACCCTGGCAATTTTTAATAATTGATAAACGTGAAATCCTTGATGAAATTACAAAATTTCATCCTCATGCAAAAATGTTAAATGAAGCTCAAATTGCAATTCTTGTTTGTGGAGATCTAAATCTTGAAACTCATAAAGGTTATTGGATGCTTGATTGTTCTGCAGCGACCCAAAATATTTTAATTGCCGTTAGAGCATTAGGTCTTGGAGCTTGTTGGCTTGGTATTTATCCACGTAAAGAAAGAATAACCGCACTTAAAAATATTATAAAAATACCAGATAATATCATTCCTTTTGCTTTAGTTTCTTTAGGATTTACCGAAGAAGAACAAACAACTGTTGATAGATTGGATGATTTTCGCATTCATCAAAATCATTGGTAATAATTATTCTCCAACTATCTGAACAATTAGTTTTCTAGTCCTTGGTCTTGTATCAAGTTCAACAAATACAATTTGTTGCCAAGTTCCATGTGTGACTCTGGAGTTTATTATTGGTATTGAAATTCCTGGTCCCATGACACTTGCTCTCACATGGGAATGGCCATTATCATCATGCCATGTTTCATGATGATTATAGTATTCGTCTTTTGGAGCAATTTTTTGGAGCGCTTTTGGTAAGTCTTTCATAAGGCCAGGCTCATATTCAATAGTTGTAATTGTTCCAGTTGAACCAGCAACAAAAACACAAACAATTCCATTTTTTATCTTTGATTTATTTACTTGGCTCTGTAAATCATTTGTTATATCGACAATGTCAACTTCTCCATCTGTTTTAATATTTATTTCACCAGTATAAACACTCATATCTGTTGCTCCTAAATTTTTAGAATTTTATTTTTATTCCTGCAGCATCTCTTTTAAAAACACCAAAATCTTTGATATTATTTAGTTTTTTTCCATCAAATACTGGGCCTTCAATACAAACACGTAAACCTTCACCAACACAGCATTGGCCACATATACCAAAACCACATTTCATATATCTTTCTAAAGAAGCCTGAAAAGAAATATTTTTACACATATCAAATATTTTTTTCATCATTTTTTCTGGACCACATGTTAAAATGGAATCATAATCATTTTTAGAAATTAATTCGTCTGCAAGATCTGTTGCAAAACCAGTATATCCATAAGAACCATCTTCTGAAGTGATATGAACTTTAACATTATATTTTTTAATTCTATTTTCAAAAAATAATTCTTTTTTATTTTTTATTCCCAAAATTACAGTTGTATTAATTTTACTATAAACATATTTTTCAATAGCTGGTGCAATTGTTGCAATACCAGAGCCACCGCCAATAAATAAAGCTCTTTTTCCGATAATAGAAAAGCCGTTACCGTAAGGGCCTCTTATTCCTATTTTATCCCCTTTTTTAAAGTTAAATAATTTTTCTGTTGCTTCTCCGACTTTTTTCAATGTAATTCCTTTCTTTTTTTCATTAATAAAAGAAACACTCATTGGTATTTCATCAAACCCAGGAATCCATACCATAAAAAATTGACCTGGAATTGTTTTTTTATCATAATCAAAAATTAGGGTTTTTACAATAGGATTTTCTTTTTTGACATCTATTATTTCTGCAATTCTAGGGTAATTCATATATGGGCAACTCCAATTATTTCAGAAATATTTTTAATATTATGATCTTCCATCCAATTTTCAATTTCATTACATACCTCTTTAAAAACTTCTATTCCTCTATAATAAATTGCAGAGCCTATTTGAACTGCAGAAGCTCCTGCCATAAAATATTCTATAGCGTCTTTTCCAGTTGTTATCCCACCAACACCAATTACTGGAATATTAACATTTTTTGAAATTTCATAAATACAATAAATGCCTATTGGTTTTATTGCCTTTCCAGAATAACCACCAACTTTGTTAGATAAAATCGGCATTTTTATTTCTAAATCAATTTTCATTGCCTTAACAGTATTAATTGCTACTATTCCATCAGCATTTCCATTTTCTGATGATTTGGCAATTTCAATAAGATTTGAATGATTTGGTGATAATTTTACAAAGACAGGGATATTAATTGCATCTTTGACTTCTGACGTTATTTTTTTAACAAGTTTAGGATCTGAACCTATTTCTAAACCATAACCTTTTGCATGCGGACAGCTCATATTTAATTCAACTGCGCTTGCACCATTTTCTTCCATTTCAATTGCAAGATTTATAAATTCTTTAGAGTTACATCCAAAAATGCTTGCTATTAAAGGAATGTTAGATTGTGTTAATTTTTCTAGTTCTTTAGAGAATTCTTTTATTCCAGGATTTGCAAGACCAATTGCATTAAGAATTCCATATTCAAGTTCAACAACTGTAGGATTAGGATAACCATATTTTGGTTTTAATCCAATAGATTTGGTAACAACAGCACCAGCTCCTGATTTTATAATTCTAATAATACTTCCTGCGTCTTCATCCATAAAACCTGACGCTAATATTGTTGGGTTTTGGAGTTTTAGAGATGCAATTTTTGTTGATATATCAACCAGAATAACACCTCATCCTGAAAGCAAAAGGTATTATAAAAAAGTTGACCGTTATATTTTTTTTCCAGATATACATCAGATAAAAAAAAACTAAGTTATATTTAAAGATTTAGAGAAAAATTGTTTTCCCTATATTTGTGTTTATAATCATTGTTTGTAAGTATGAAATAAAAAAAGAATTTTTTATATTATAAGTTGAACTAAAATAAAAAATTTGATAGGGTATTATGGGATTTTGAAAATATAAAGAGGAGCTATAGTATAATTTTTTATATTCCCTGCTGAATCTTTAGCGCTAATCGTTAATTCATATACATCTAATAAGGGTATTTTTGGTAAACGCCATCTATAATATCCGCCTCCAAATATATTAAATTTAATTTCCCCAGAATTATATGTGTGGTTAGTTCGTGGATTTTTAAGTTCATAACTTACCATTACAAAATTTGATTGCCATTTTGCATCATATGGCTCATTTGCTGTTGCATTAAAAATTAAATTTTCTTGGAAAAGACTTATAATTAAAGTGCTTTTTCTAAGTACGGGCAATTTTATTAAATTTATATGTAAACTACCTGGAAAAGGATATATTGGAAGTATATCTGGTTTTATTTCATCCTCTGGGAAAAGTAAATTTTGTCTAAATGGATATCTGTCAACATTATTCCCCGGCAGAATAGGGTATGAATTGTCAATAATACCATCTTTACCTTCTTTATCCTGAGATGGCCCACGATTAAAATCTATAGGTGAAAAATGACTATAACTATTACCGCATTTCTCTGTTATTCCATGTTCTTATTCAAAATCTTCATAATCTTCAGGATATCCATCATCCCAAATATTTTCACATTCATCAAAGGCATGTCTATCTTCAAACTGCCAGAAATGACCATTAAAATAGAAAATATTATGATAAATCATGTTTCGATTTGAATTATCATGTATCAAAATACCCCAAAACTCTTGGAGGCTGATATTGTTATATTCAATTTTATTTTCACATGAGTTATCCTTTAACTCGATTCCACTTTTAACATCATTTTCTTCACCTTCCATTGTATTATGTTCTATAACATTCCATAAAAGATCATTGCACGAAGCATTTTTTAAAAATATTCCATTGTAACTATTTTTTTCAACAGTATTATTATGAATAGAATTTGAATAGGAATTATAAATCTCAATCCCATTGGTATTTTTATGAATCCAATTTTCTTTTCCAATTTCGTTATTATGAGAAAAGTATAGATAAATTCCAGCCTTATTATTTAAAAATATATCGTTTTTTTTAATGTGATTTCCAGATGAATCCCATAGCCCAATACCATACTCGTCATTATGATTTACATTATTATTATAAAGTTTTATTGATGATTTTCTTAGATGAATTCCATATATCTCATTTTCATAGATTTCATTATCATATATCTCTACAGAATTAAAACAATTGTAAACATAGATTCCATAATAATTATTTGACACATCAATACAATTTTTAACAGTAACCTCAGTTGAGCAGTAGGCTAGCTCAATACCTATGTGAGTATTTTTTAGGTCATCTAGGCCGTCGATTACCACATTTGTACAATTAACTAAAATAACACTTCCATAATCATATTGGATTCCAGAGATATACAAACCAATGATATTTTTTCCATAAAATAAATCTAAACCATTTATATAATTACCTTCAATTGTATGAAGAAAATCTTCCAATTTATTTCCATAAATACCAAGGCCACAACCCTCAAATTCGTTATTGATAATTATAGCATCTTGTGAATAAAAAACAAACAAACTATCACTTAACGTATCACCAAAATAATTATTATTAATTATGCAACCATGGGTATTGTTCAAATACATACCCACACTTTTTCCATTTGTTATTTTAAATCCGGTAATTTCTATATTGTTAGCATTTGTAATTGTTACAACATTTTCATTTTGACCTTCCCCTTGAATTACAGTGTAATCTGAGCCATTTCCTATGAGGGTTATGTTTTTTTTCTCAATAATTATATCTTCTTCATAGATTCCTTCCCAAACACAAATTGTATCACCATCATTTGAATTATAAATTGCCTCTTGAATAGTATCATAATCAACTGGAACAATTATATCACAATCATTTGCATTATTAATTGCTTCTTGAATAGTGAAAAAATTATTTGGAACGACAATCTCTTTTCTCATATTTATATAATCGTCATTATTTGAATATTCAGTATCAAAACTTTGAGGTATTGTATTTAAAACGCAACTGTTAAAAGCTGGTATTATTCCTATGAATATTAAAAAGCTAGCAGTTCCAAAAGCTAGATTTTTTTTAAACAGTTTTCCGTCCATATATCTAACTACCTCCTCTCCTGAAGGATTGTTTCAATTGTATATAATAAATATTAATTTAAATGTTTCTTTTGTATATTGAATTATTAATAATAATTTTAAAAATAAATTAAGAATAATATAAAAACACGGTCATTTGAAAAATATACTAAATTATGTAAACGCAAAATACATTAAAAAAAACTTCTTATACTGTTTTGAATCTTTATGTATTTAATAACAAAATGGTTTGGAACATTTATACTTGATAAAAAAGGTATAAAAAATAAAAATCTTTTTCCAAAAAATGAAAAAGAAATTGCAAAAAGATTTTTAAAAATAGAAAAAAATGAAATTTTATCTGAAGAAAAACAATTAGTAAAAAATATTAATAATATTATCATAAATGAAAAAAGGTTAGTAAAAGTTGGTGAATATAAACCAAGAGATCCTTTTTTTAAAAAAATTGATATTAAGCCTGAAAGTTTTAATTTTTCAGAAAAATTGTTACTAAAGGCAACTTTGATACATGCAAATAAAAAAGTTGAAAAAGATCTTTCTTCAGATGATTTACAGATCGTTCAGATGGTTAATGCATTAGATGATTTAATTCAAACATCAAACCTTCTTTCAGAAAGAATTGATGCTTGGTCTATTTTACCAAAATATAAAGAAAAAATTCAGCCGCTAAATAATGTATATTCTTCCGTAAAAAACGAAATAAAACTTCTAGAAAAACAAATTGAAATAGATATGTTAAATATTGCTCCAAATACAACTAAAATTATCGGCCCTTTGATTGGAGCTAGATTAATTTCGCATGCAGGTCGATTAAATAAACTTGCTACTCTTCCTGCGTCTACTATACAAATATTAGGTGCTGAAAAAGCATTATTTAGATATAAAAAAGAGGGAGGAAAACCTCCTAAACATGGGGTTATATATCAACATCCTCTAATTTGTAGGAACCAAAAAGAACAAAGAGGAAAAATCTCAAGAATTCTTGCAACTAAAATTGCAATTGCTGCAAAAGCTGATGCATTTACAAAAAGAGATATATCAAAAAACCTTATAAGAGATTTAAATAATCGGATTAAGGAAATTAAGAATCTGTAAAACTATAAGTAGATGTTATTTATTTTATTGAAATTGATAAGTAAATTAAACTAGGAGATGCAGTAAAAATGAGTGATCTAAGAACTGTTCTCAGAGATCTTGGTGGAATCTTTATAATAGTTGGAATTGTCACTCTTATTGCTATCATTATTCCACTATATTTTCAAGAATATTATCCAGTCAATGACTTTGATGCAATTGGCCCGATTCTTATAACAGCTGCACTTTATTTTGGATTTGGCCTTCCATTATATTATATTTTTAAAAAATCAGAACAAGCAGATTTTAAAAGTGCAATGGTTACTGCTGCATTTGCATGGTTTTTTATATCGCTAATTGGAAGTATTCCTTTTTGGCTTATTCCATATAATATTACAACGCTTAACCACATGTCACCATTATCTGCTTTTTTTGAATCAATGTCAGGATGGACAGGAACTGGTCTTACAATGGTTGGAGGAAGTGAAGCATATTTACCTAATACACTTCAATTCTGGCGTTCTCTTATTCAATGGGTTGGTGGTGTTGGTGTAATAGTTTTAACTCTATCTATTCTTGCCAGACCTGGTACTGGTTCATTTGTTTTGTATAAAGGTGAAGCACGTGATCAAAAAACTCATCCATCAATAGTTTCTACAGTTAGAACTATCTGGTGGATCTTTTTACTATTTACAATAATTGGAATTATTGTTTTAATTATATTAGGAACTGTTACTTCAGATGGAATGAGTCCGTGGGAATCTTTAAATCATGCCATGACAGGTATTGCTACAGGTGGTTTTTCAGTAACAAGTGATAGTATAGGTAGCTTTGGTACAATTAGTCAGTTGGCAATTATAGTTTTAATGATATTTGGTGCTATTGCATTTGCAGCTCATTATGATCTATTAAAAGGAAGGATAAAAAAATTCTTTGCTGATGCCCAGTTAAAAGCTATTATTGCATTATTAGTTTTAGGAGTAATTGGACTAACTATAATAAATTTAAATAATTATGGACATGATTTTTGGACCTCACTAAAATATTCTGGTTTTCAATTTACATCAGCAATAACATGTACAGGTTTTGCAACAGTAGAAAATATTGCAAGTTGGGCAGAATCCGCAAAACTAATACTTGCTTTTGCCATGATAATAGGTGGAGCCGCAGGATCAACTGCTGGTGGAATAAAATTATTTCGAGCAATATTGCTTTATAAAGGCGTTGGATGGAGAATAAAAAGAGCAATTTCGACACCCCGAAGGGTGTTTGTTCATAAACTTGGAGAAAAATCACTTTCAAAAGAAGACGCAATGGATTTAATTAATGAAGCAGCAATAATTTCATTTATGTGGGTTATTCTTTTAACTGTTGGTATAATTATTTTAATTCACTCTACTGGAAATAGCTTAAGTAATGTTATTTTTGAAGTATGTTCTGCACAGGGAAATGTAGGTCTTTCTACAGGAATTACTAATATTAGTATGAATCCAGCAGCAAAAACAATGCTTATATTTAATATGTGGATAGGTAGATTAGAAATTATACCAATAATTGTTCTAATAAAATCATTATTTGGAATAAGAAGAAATATACTATAAAAAGCGTTTTATTCACTTTCTTTTTCTTTTAAAATCTGAAATTGTTGATCTTGTAATCTTTTGATATAAATGTCAAGTTGTTGAATTGCTGTTAAAAGTTTAAAGATTTCTTCATCTTCAGGTTGTGATGGAACTGATTGATGTGGATTAGCTTCTTTTCTTTTATGGAAATCTGATTTTTTATATTCATTTTGTAAGATTTCTCGTGCATCTTTAAGAGTCTTAATTTTTTGTGTTAATTCCTCAAATTGTTCCATATGTATTTTCTTCCAATGAGATAGATATTACTTAACGTAATTATATTATATGCTAAAAACTTTTACTCAAGATTCAGACTCATAAGGCCAGTAATTTCATCATGTTTTCTTGAAATATCAATATTACTTTTTAATAAAACGATTTCAGCTGTGATATTGACGATTCCTTCTATTAAATGACCACCAACAACTTTCTTTTTTTCATCTCCTAAAGAAGAATGTATATGTAAAAAATATTTATCTTTTTGTTTACAGATATTTCCTGATAGAGATAATAATTCTAGGGGTTCATCAAAGGTTTGAGGAGTATAATTTCCTCTGTTTTTAAAATATCCTAATTTTGTCTTTTTTAGTTGGCCAATTCCAGATATTACAACAGCTGATTTAATATTGTGGTTTTTGCATGCTTCAATTATTTTATTATTTACCTCTTCATCTGGAAAAAGATGAATAAAAATGATATTGTTTTTTTCTTTACTTTGCATTTTATCGATTTTTAATTTAAAAAATTAAAAATTTTTATTAATAAAATTTATTAATTCTTCCTTTGTAAAAGGTTTTTCTAAAAAATCTTCTTTTTTGCTTGTATCAATATTTTTCTTGGATTTTGGTTTCATAGAAAATAACGCAGGTTTATTGCTATTCGGAAGAGAAGTATCAATTAGTATTAAGCCAAATTTATCAGTATTATCGTTTTCTATTAATTCTATTGCCTCACGGTTATTACTGACAGTTATAACCTCAAATTCATTTTCATCTAAACTTGTTTTTACTTGTTCTAAGATACTTTTTTCATCATCTATAATCATTATAGTTTTCATTTCCCACCAAAAATATTATCAATCTACTGAACTTAAATTTTTCTAGAAATTATGTTAATGTAGGGGGTAGAAGAGGGGGTTGAGATACAAGAAGAGGTGAAATCTAAAAACACTAACCCCCTCCTGGATGTGACTTAAATCTAATTTTTCATTACTTTGTTTTTTATGGTTTTAAAAGAAAGAATTTGTTTTACTTTGTTCATCCAAATTTTTTGTTTATTTTTCATATTTAACTATTCCTTTATATCTTTGATACTTATTTCTACGGTAAAATCTCTTAATTCAAATATTTAAGATTATCTTAGAAATATATCAAATTGTAAAGTTACTATTTTGAAATAATTCCATTGTTCTCTTTTTTATTTTTTATAAAAATAATATTTTAACTTATATTTTTATTCCAAAATTCTAAAATCCATTTATATAAACTCAAAATCGTCATGGTAAAAATACCAATAGCAAATCCCAATAAAACCATGACTATTGAGTTCATTTACTTATTCACCACCTTTAATTGAAAAATTAGATATGAAAACATTTTTTTCCACATTTTAAAACACCCTAATCCTTTTAAAGATAAATATTATCATGACATAGATAATCTATATCATGTTAATATTTGTTAATAATATTATTTAATTGTTTTTAGCAAAAATGTCAAAGTGAAAAAATTACAATTTAATTTATAAATTAATATTAAATTAAAATTAAATTTTATAAATAACAAGACCTGATAACATTTTAGGTAAGAAATAGGTTGATTTTTGAGGCATATGTTCACCAGATTCTGCAACAGATTTTAATTCTTCGATTTTTGTTGGATTCATTAAAACGGAAAAATCAAATTTGCCATTATTAACAAATTTTATTGCCTCTTCATCTACTCTTGTATATTTAACATAATCTTCGATATTTTCCTGTGTAATACCCATGAAATGCTCAAGAATTATTTTATGTAAAATTGAGACATCAAGTGTTCTCCAAGTCTTTGATTTATCTTTAGCAAATTTATCCATTATTTTTTCCTCTTTTAAAGTAAGTATGAAATAATTTTTTTTTGTATAAAGGGCAAATTTATGCTCCTTTTTTGTTTCTAGATTCTTTTTAATTTTTTTACTGATATTATCTATTTCGTTTATGTTTTTCACAATTTTTTCTTCAACATAAAAATATTTTTTTAATTTTTCAATTATGTTGTAAATATCAACATCAAATTTTTTTATTAAACGATGTGTTGGTAAAATTGAAAGTCCCTTATCAAATAAATTTGCAAGAATTACCATTCTATAATTGAAAGGAGCATTCTCATCAGTAATTTTCTTTTTTTCTTTTAATTCATTAGCATAATTGATAGCAGTTTGATATCTATGATGGCCGTCTGCAATAAATAAAATCTTATTTTTTAGTTCATTTTGAACAAAAGAAATTATATTTTCATCATCTATTTTCCAAAGCTTATGATTAAAACCATCATAACCTTTGATATCAAAAATTGGCTCAGTTATACATGCATCAATTTTTTTTCTTATTTTATCTTGTTGATCAATATATAACAATTGTATTGGTTCAAGATTTGCATTACATGCCCTCATCAGGTTTAACCTATCTTCTTTTGGTTTTGAAAGTGTTCGTTCATGAGCTTTAACAGAGATATAATCAGGATCTAATTTGAGAAGAACAAAAAAACCATTCATGGTTTTTATCTGATTTTTAATAGAGTATTTTATTTTATAAGCAAATATTGCAGGTTTATCTAATTTTATTAATATAGAATCCTTAATCCATGAATCAAAAAACTGTTTTGCCCTTGTATATCTATTATTATTATTTGTATCATCAGGATTTTGTTTACCTAAAATTAATCTAACAAAATTATATGGATTTTTATTATAGAGATTTTCTTGAATTTCTTCAGATATAATATCATAAGGTGGGGACATGACATTTTCAATTTCTTTTATCTTATCTTTATTGTAAATAAAACTATTAAACGGGTAAACCTCAACCATTTGCAAAAACCCCCAAATCTTTATCCAAAATAAAATTCATTATTAAAAATATTCGGAAAATAAAATGTTATATAAAGGGTTTAATTAATACAAATATGACGAGGGTTATCTATGAAATATAGGGATGTAATTACCTTTTTTATTTCAATTTTTTTTATACTTTCTTTGGTTTATGTATTAGGTGTTGATAACTCTTTGTGGTATATTCCTATAATTCTATTTATAATATTAATAATAGTAGTTTACAAATTATGGATTGAGGAATGAATTTTTTTTAATACCAATATTTAAAAATAAAACTAATTATTAAACCGATAAAATGAACATTGATTTAAAGAACAAAGGGGTATTAAAAACTGCAAATTCAATTTTAAAGGAATATAAATTATGTGATCATTGTTTAGGTAGAAATTTTGCAAAGATAGGAACTAGAATTACCAATAAAGAAAGAGGAGAGATAATAAGAACAAATCTTAATATTGAAACCTCTATCCCAATTAATAATTGCTGGCTTTGCTCTGGATTGCTTAATGAAATTCAACATTTTGCAGATCTCATAAATGATTCATTAAAAGATTATGATTTTGATACGTTTTTAATTGGATCAAAAATTGATGAAGATATTATTGATAAAGAAAAAAAATTAATAGAAATAACAAAACCAGAATTATCAGAATCTATTAAGGCAGAGCTCAATAGAGAAATTGGAAAAATTCTTGAGCAATCTCTCAAAAAAGAAGTTGATTTTTTAAATCCCACAATTATGATAATTATTGATACAGCATATGATTTTTTAGATTTTCAAATTAGTTCGATTTATGTTTATGGAAAATATAAAAAATATAAAAGAGACATTCCCCAAACAAAATGGTTCTGTAAATTTTGTAGAGGAGTTGGTTGCAAAAGATGTCACTATACCGGGAAAATTTATAACACAAGTGTGGAAGAATTAATTTCAAAGAGTTTTATTAAAAAAACTAAAGCTCAAAGTGCAATATTTCATGGTTGTGGTCGAGAAGATATTGATGTTAGAATGCTTGGGAATGGTCGACCTTTTGTTTTAGAAATAAAAAATCCAATAAAAAGGAAAATTGATTTTAATAAAATTACAAATGAGATAAATAAAATCAATAAAGGAATAATTGAAGTTAGTAATTTACGTGTTACAAATAAAGGTGAGATATCAAGATTAAAAAATGCAAATTTTAAAAAAATCTATAAAGTAATAATTAAAGGAGAAAAACCAATAAATAACGAAAAGCTTATAAAGGCTGCTCAATCTTTACAGGGTCAAAAGATTAATCAGTTTACGCCATCAAGAGTGGCTCATAGACGAGCCAATATGGTTAGAGAAAAACAGATATATAAATGCCAAATAAAATCTTTAGAAGGTTCCATTGCTATATTAATAATTATAGCTGATTCAGGCACATATATTAAAGAGCTAATATCCGGAGATAATGGGAGAACAAAGCCAAATTTAAGTGAAATGATTGGCAATCCCTGTATAGTTACTGAACTAGATGTCTTAGAAATCAAAGGAGAATAGTACATGGTTAAAAGATCTAAGGGAATTAGAAGTAAAAGTCGAAAATTACTAAGAAAAAGGCCTAGAGAACGAGGCATACACTCTATTTCCAGAGCCTTACAGAAATTTGAGGAAGGACAAAATGTTAATATTGTAATTGATTCTTCTGTTCACAAAGGTATGCCACATATACGCTTCCAGGGTCATACAGGTAAGATTGAGGGAAAACAGGGTGAATCTTACCTTGTTGGAATAAACGATGGTAAAAAACATAAAACATTGATTATTAGGTCTGAACATTTGAGGAGAGTGCAATAGTGGCATTTGAAGATATAGAACCTGAACCTGTATCTCTTTCAGAAGTAAAAAATATTTTAAAAAAAATTGAAAAAGAAAGAAAAGAACTATTATATGAGCAAAAAATTGCTCTTGAGCATGCAAATAAATTTGCAAAATTACCTGAAAAAAAGGTAAAAGGATTAATTTCAGAACTAGTAAGTCTTGAATTTATTCAAGATGTTCATGCATATAAAATTGCAGACTTGCTTCCAATTACGGAAGATGACATAAAAACTATTTTTGCAAAGGAAAGAATAACACTAAAGGAAAATGATATTAAAAGAGTATTAGATATAGTTGGTAAATATTATATTGCATAAGAAGGGGGTATTAAATTTGGAGGATTATGTTTTTGTTTTGGATTACTTGCCAAAAGGAAGAGGCGATCTACCCCCTCATAAAAGACAACCATTGGTTTATGGACTTGGTGAAGATCAATTTACATTACTTGAATTAGTTCCAAAAAAGGATGCTTCTTTTTCAGTTGGGGAGAGAATTTACGTAGGTAAAGATCCGCAAAAACGAAAAAAGATTGCTAAGATTAAAGGCAGAGTAAATTATGATGAAATGACATCGACTGCTCATGGTGAAATGCCCTATATAATCATTGATATTGTTCATACTCAAAAAGAACGTTTTTTAAAATTTTTTAATGAATCCCCAGCGATTTCAACAAGGTTTCATGTTCTTGAACTTTTACCAGGACTTGGTAAGAAAATGATGCATGATATACTTGATGCTAGAAAAGAGAAACCTTTTGAGAGTTTTGAAGAAATGTGTGAAAGAATTGATTTTTTAAGGGCACCCGATAAATTAATTTCAAAAAGAATTGAACTTGAACTAACCGATCCAAATCAAAAATATCGTTTGTTTACAAGACCACCTATTGTTAAAAGCCATTACTAATAAGTTTTATGTATAAAATAACAGGTCAAAATTTTTTAATCGATGTAAATGTAGCTTATAGAGAAGTAGAATATGCAGGTATTACAGAAGAAGATGTTGTTCTTGAAATAGGTCCTGGTAAAGGAATATTAACAAATCTTATTGCTCAAAAAGCAAAAAAAGTAATTGCAATTGAAATCGATAAGTTTTTGTATAATCGTTTTAAAAACACTTGTCCAAAAAATGTAGAATTATTTAATGCAGATGTTTTAGAATTAGATTTTGAAAGATTACCTAGATTCAATAAAATTGTTTCTAATTTACCTTTTCAAATATCTTCGCCAATAACTTTTAAAATATTAGATTATAATTTTACAAAAGCTGTTTTAATCTATCAAAAAGAATTTGCAGATAGGATGATTGCGCAATCTGGTAGTAAAAATTATTCTAGATTAACTGTTGGTGTTTATTACAAAGCAAAATGCGAAGTTCTTGAAAATGTTTCAAAAGCATGTTTTTCTCCAAAACCAAAGGTTGACTCTTCTATTATTAGATTAATTCCTCATAAAATGCCTCCTTTTTTTGTTTATGATGAATCATTTTTTTTTAATTTAACTAAAAATCTATTCAATCATAGACGAAAGAAAATTAAAACAACAATAAAAGAAATTTATAAATTAAAATCTGATAGTATTCTTTATTCTAATAATAGAGTTGAAGATTTATCTCCTGAACAAATAGGTAATCTAAGTAACATTTTGTTTAAATTGCTTAAAGATTAAATAACACTTTGACAAACTAACGCGTTAATTATATAAATTAGATTATTCAAAGTATATCATAATACCAGAAAAAGGGAAAATCTAGGATGTAGAGAAATATGGAAAAAAGATTAATGGTTGTTGATGATGATCCTGATATATTAATTTCTATTAGGAAAATTTTTGAAAAAGAAGGTTATGAAGTTTTAACTGTCGATACTGGTTGGGATTGTTTAAAAGAGCTTGAACGCGGTTTTAAAGGTGTAATTCTTATGGATATTATGATGCCTTTCATGGATGGATGGGATACAATAGAACAAATTCTAAAAAAAGGATTTACAAAAGATGTAATTATTTCAATATTAACTGCAAAGGGAACACCAGATCATGAAAAAATGAGAGGACTTGAAGGATTTATTTATGATTATATTATAAAACCTTTTGATATTGACAAATTAACTAAATTAATAGCAAATCAATATTTAATATTAAGTAAAAATATGGGAAACGCATAATCGATAATATAGAGTTAATTTAAGGCTATATTTTATTTAAAACTGTTGCAACAGAATTTTTATAATTGGAAATATACCAGTAAAACGATTAAATATAACATTTTTAAGGTTATTAAATCTAAAACTAGTTCTTGGCATTTCAACTTCAAAATATCCCCATTCACTTTCTCTTTTAAGAACATCTTTTGCTTGAGCACTAATATTTATTTTTCCCTCTGTTAAAAATGCATGGTTAATTGTTAGAACTTGACCTGATTCATATGGTCCATTCCATTCGACAACTGGTGAACCATCTCCCCAATCTATCCAATAAAATACATCATCACCATCAGGATCTGTTGTAACAAAGGTGTATGGATATTCGATTCCTACATTACCATATTTTGGACCATTTATAGTAGGTTTGATAGGTGGAAAATTTGGAATAGATTTTATAACTTCCCTAATTGTGATGATTGTTGCTTCTATTGCATCTGAAAGGGCAATATTATCCCTCACATGAATAAATCCTGCCTCCCAACACCTGTAAGGGTCATCTGTAGTATTATGACGGTCTTGATACCACATTCCAAGATACGCCATATATTCACACAGATATCGTCCTGGGTCACCATTCCAATCAACCCATGCCTTTATATTTGTTTGATCATCTACAGCATCTGCAATTGCCTGGACAGGGAGTGTTGAATGACGTACAAAATTAACGGGAACACTATCGTCTGGTGGACAAGGTGTAGGTTGATGGGGGGGCTTTTCATCATTTATCCATGAATCTAGATTGCGTGCATTAAATTCGATTTCCCAAGGGCCTATTCCAGCACCGAAACTTATGATTGCAATGGGTTTTATTTCATCGGTAATAATCTCAAAATCCTCCAAGGTATCTTGATAATCGACTTCAAATGTACCATTATAGAGATATGGTGTAGGAAAATAGGAATAAATGTTATAACCTGAATCCTCCCAGTTTTCACCTTTCCATCCATCAGGATTTAAATAAGGATCAGTGCTAAACTGTGCAATCATTTGACCAGTTGGATTCCAATAACCAGTAAGCATAATATTACGGAGTTCTCTAACTGATTCCATATGATAACTCGTAGAATTACTAAGATGAATTTCATTACCTGGTACTATCTGAGTGATTCCTATTCCAATAAATAATGATATTATTCCTAAAATTAATATTTTTTTAAATATCTCATTTCGCATTTTTATTACCTCCCAATATATATTTCTAATACAATAGCATGTCTTAAATGTTATCTTTTAAAAATTGATAATAACTTTTTATTAAAATAATGAAATAATAAAAACATCCATTTCATCATACGCTACTTTTCCATCAGTTGTCCATACATAAACACCAATTTTATGTTTACCTATTAATGGAAAAATTTTCCAAATTGATTTTTGTATTTTCCATTCATAAGGGGGTTCTTTACATTCCCCATATAACTCAGAAATACCATCAACGCAAAAAAATACACTAGCAATATCAGATTTAGTAGTAATATTTACTCTAATAACTGCTTTTCCAAGTATATACGTCATTCCACGTAAACCTGTTTTCCGAATGTTAAAACCAGGTAAATGAATAATAGGATAATCCATTATATAGACATAACCTTCAAAGGGTGTGGCGATTCTAATTTGTAAATCAATTGGTGTGATTGCAAGTGCAACAGTAATTGCAAGAATCAATTTTGTGACCTTTGTAAGATAAGAAAAATTAATTTTATCCAGTGAATCCTCAGGAGTATGTATAGGATAGTCATCTCGATTTAATTGAACATATTGCACAGCGTCATATCCATATTCAAGAAATGCTTGATGATCACAAGGTCTATTGCCTATTGTTATAATATTAAGATTAATAAATTCATAATATTTTTCACTTATTTCTCGAGAAAACTGAGATAGCCATTCTGCACGTTCTGTCTTTAAAACAAAAAGTTCTTTACCACCTTGACTAGTATAACCAAATGTTTCGAGATTTAAAACCGCCCTAATATTTTCTCCTCTTCTATAAGCCTTTTTTGCATAAGCATGACTTCCATAGGTCCCTACTTCTTCCCCAGAAAATGCTATAAATCTAATCGTATGATTAAATTTGTATTGACTACAAATATTTGCAATAGCAAGCATTGCGGCAATCCCAGACCCATCATCATTTGCACCAGGACTATTTTTAGTTGTATCATAATGGGCACAGAGAATGAATATTGCATCACTATTTGGATTGATACCATTAAGTGTTGCTATTATATTTTTACATCTATATTTGATAGATATCCATGGATCAAAATATACATTCATATCTAACTTTAAAAATTCATTATAAATATATTGAGCAGTTTTACTACAGTTTTTAGTACTTGTCAATCGAGGACCAAATGATACTAAATCCTCAAGATAATTAGAAATCAATGACCTATTTACCTGATTTATCAAATTTATAATATCTTCTTTTATACTAAATTCTGTTGGATCGATATTTGTTTTTATAACTAAATTTTCAGGTGTTGCCATTGCTAATTGTATTGGAATTATTACCATTAGGCCTATAAAAATTCCAATTATTTTTATTCTCATAATTATCTCCCCATAAGTAAAGGAATATAATATTTTAATATAAATATACCTAATGATAAATGCAAAATACCACTATAAAAACCAATTTATTTTTTAGATTTTATACAAATATCAAAAATTTCCAAAAATAAACAAAATATAAAATAAAAAAAAGTTTGGATTAATAAGATGACCCAAGTAGACGTTTTAATATATTCCAAAGTATTGATCTGGACTTTATCCATGAGATATTTCGTATTTGTCGTAGTGCTCCGAGTTTTACCAAGAATAGTGTGACTGTGAATTTTTGTGATCCAACAGTTTTATTTATCCAATGTTCAATTTTTGCTTTTAGTTCATTTTCATCAAATTTAATTTTGCAACTTGATTCTTTGAAACCTATGACAAGTCCTTGAAAGATTAAAATAGATACATCAACTCTCCAAAGAAAGTAATTACTATCCATTTTATCTTTAACATAATCTTTCATATAATCAACTGCAAAAGCAACTGCCTCATTGCAAGATTTGCAACCTGGTGTATCTTCTGTTTATGATAATTTTGATCTGCATAAAGAACATGGATCATCATTAAAGTCTGTTATTCTATGATCTTGTGATATAGATCCAGCCAATACAGATGGTAAAGCAGCTCCAACAAAAAGAGAGCTCATAAATAAACTTGTTATGAAAACTACTGTGCTTTTCTTTTTCATTTCTAATAAAGCCTCCCAGATTGATTGTAAATAACATTCATATTAGCTATTGCTGCATATAAAGAGTATTTGAAGTTTGTTTCATCAGCCTCATTTTTTCCCAAAACCATATTCATTTTTTTATCACCAAATTTAAGTATGGCTAATTATCAATATGAAATGGCTTTCCAAAAAAGTCGACAAAATTATAGAAAAGATGTTATCGATTATTATTTTGGCGTAGTTATATGGAAAAAATTGATTTGAAGGATAAGAAGATATTGTATCATCTTGACTTAAATTCAATGGAATCTTTTAGATCAATTGATAAAAAGAAAGATCTATCTAAAGATATTATAATATCTTGTGTGAAAAAATTACAAGAAAAGAGAATTATACAAAGTTTTAACGTGCATTTCAATCATTTTCTGCATGATTTTATGGACGATATATCTAAAAATTTTCCAAAAACTATTAAAAAATATATCAATTATACTATAGAAAGAAATCATAAATTTTTCATTCTAAAATAAAAAAGGTAAATGATTTTGCGGCATTGTTTAGCTGTTTCCAGCCCGTAAAACCAGGAAATGGTAGATAAGTGGGGAATATCATATCATGAAAAATCTACCATTTTGGTTTCCAAAAAAAAACAATGTTTCTTGGTATCTAATCTTTATTTTTCTTTTTTTAGCCTCCCTTGATTTTTGGGCTTGGAATAAAAATAATCCAATGATTCTTGGCCTTCCATTTTGGATGTATTATCTACTAATTCTTACTTTAATTACATCTGTTATTTTTTATCTATTTTCCAAATATTACTGGAGGGGTAAATAAGTGATATTTATAGGTCTTGTGATTGCCTATTTCATTTTTCTTATTTTATTAGGTGTTTATGCACACAAGAAAACAAAAAAAACTGCTGAGGATTATTTCCTTGCCAATAGAACATTTGGCCCATTGATTTTATTTTTTACTCTTGCAGCAACCAACTTTTCAGCTTTTACTTTTCTAGGTTTTGCCGAAAATGCCTATAAAACTGGTTTTGGTCAGTATGGAATAATGGGATTTGGTACAGCTATTATGGCAATTATGTTTTTTGTAATAGGTAGAAAGGTATGGAAATTAGGAAAACAAAAAGGCTATATTACACCTCCAGAGCTTATAGGAGATAGATTTAACAGCATCAGCCTCAGGTTAATTTTTTTGATTGTTATGGTGATTTTTACAATTCCTTATCTTGCTACACAAGCAATAGGTGCTGGAATGTTAATTCAACATATGACAGATATTAGCTGGCAAGTTGGTGCAATTATAACAATGTTTGTTATAATGTTATATGTTTTATTTGGTGGGATGAGAGGATCAGGATGGACAGATGTTTTTCAAGGTGTAATTATGATATCTGCAATGACATTGGCAGTTGTTTTTGTAGCAATAAACCTTGGAGGTTTTGAAGCAGCAAATAATGCTGCATTTTCTGCAAATCCAGAATTATTTGCTCGGCCTGGTGGAAATGATTATTTTTTACCACAGATATGGTTTTCATTTATGTTACTCTGGATTTTTGCAGATCCTATGTTTCCGCAAATATTTTCACGATTCTATACTGCAAAAGATGAAAAATCATTAACAATGTCAATGATACTTTATCCAATTATTGTATCCTTTTTGTTTTTATTTCCTGTTTTAATTGGAGTATGGGCACATGGAGCTGGTTTAGAACTGGCATCTGGGGAAGAAACAATGGTTTTACCGATAATGGTTGCAAATTATGCTCCAACCCTGATTTTCGCTTTCGTTATGGTAGGAGCTCTTGCTGCATTAATGAGTACAGCTGATTCTCAACTTCTTTCACTTTCAACAATGCTATCTAAAGATATCCCCTTTAAAAAAACACGTATATCAGATATATTAATAGGTAAAGTTTTAATTATAATATTATCACTTTTTGCAATAATATTTGTTATTGGAGGTTATGATCCAAAAATTGGAATAATGGGAACTCTCGTAAAAACAACATTTTCAGGTCTTGCAGTTTTATGTCCAACTGCAATTGCTGCTCTTTATTGGAAAAGAGCTACAAAATATGGATGCATTTTTAGTATTATTATAGGTGAAATATCCATTTTTTTATTTGATTATAAGGTTATACCAACTTTTGGTTTCTTATCAGCTATTTGGGCAATAGGTATTGCAATTATTGTTTTAGTATTAGTTAGTTATCTTACACCAATAGAAAAATAGTGGCTTATATCTTTTTAATTAATGCAAAATAATTATCAGGATGTTTTTTTGACTTTATTTTAACTTCTCGTAAATCCAAAATATCGAAATTTGCTTTTTTTAAATCGTTTCTAAATTCTTGTTTGCTGTATAGATGATAAAATCGTGGGATATTTAATCCGTGTTGTTTCCAATAAATATTAATATCTCCAAATTCATTTTTATTAAATTGAGTGAACCATTTTTTAAAAAAATCATTTCGAAATTTATCCTGCCATCTTGACCATACACTAACTAGAGCTTTTCCATCCTCCTTTAAAATTCTATTTACTTCATTAAGGGAATTAATACGATTTTTTTGTTTTTTTATATTGTGTAAAGATGCAATAAATAGAGCTGCATCAATGCAACTATTTTTAATTGGAAGGTTAACTGCATCAGAGTGAATTAAATTTACATTATCTAATTTCAATTCGATAGATTTTCTTTTTATAATTCTAATTAATTCTTTTGAAATATCTATTCCAATAACATTTTTACATCTAATAGCACAGGGGATTAAATGCCTACCATTTCCACAGCCTATATCAATGACCCTTGAATTTTTTGGTAAATTTTCAATAAATTTTATACACTGAATCCATGGTTTGCGTCTTGTAATATCAAAACTTTCTGCAATAGCATCCCATGTTTTTTTGTTCTGTATCAAATTACTATCGTTCATTTACATCATCAACATAGAAGATTTTTTATATTAAATAATGTACTCTTATATTAAAAAATGAAAACAAAAATAATTATTGTTATATTTAGTATTATTATAATAATTCTTTCAAGTTTTATTTTTATAGATATTTTTCCTAATAAAAAAGAAGTAATTATTGATTCAGATGGAGATAAAGTTGCAGATAAAATAGATGCATTTCCTAATGATCCTGCTGCTAGTATAGACTCAGATGGTGATGGATATCCAGATGAATGGAACCAAGGAAAAAGCCCTAGCGATAGCACAAGTAATCCACCGTTGATAATAGATGAGTGCCCGTATGATCCTGAAGAGTATAAGGACTCTGATAGGGATTATGTGGGAGATAACAAAGATGCTTTTCCAGATAATATAAATGAATGGAGCGATATTGATCTTGACGGTTATGGAGATAGGTCTGATATTAATCCTTATGTGAATCTTTCATTTGAAATTAAAATTGAAAAATTTAAGGTTACAAGAAAGGTTGACTTATTAAGATGGGCTCAAGTATATTTTGTGGTTAAAATTAATGGAATAAGTATAAGTAAAATAAATAATAACGGTAATAACTTCAAGGTTAGATTAAATCAAATAAAAGAATTAAATCATGAAAAAATTGTCTATGAAATAATTGATGGCACAACAAAAAAATTTACAGATATTGAAATTATAATGTATGATTACGATTTTATTGGATCCGATGATATTATAGATATCAGTAATAAATTAGGAGAAAAAACACTAAAATTAAGATTTGATCATATTAAAAATGAAATATCTAAAACTGAATCAACAGAAGGAAGAAATGGTAAATTATGGTTCAATATTATCGTTCAAAAAGAAATTTCTATCAATGAAACTTTTTACAATAAATCATACACTTGGTATTTTAAAGATAATAAATGGGAATTACAATTTAAAATTCCTGTTAATACCTATAAAAATTATCAAACTTTTAATGTTAGTAGACAACCTCAAAGTCAATCTAATATAGATAATGCAATGGCTGCATTTGTTAGTTTAAAAGAAAGAATAATTCTTGATTTGGCAGATGAATTAAAAATATATGCTAATAGTGAAAACTATAATCTTATTGACGAAGTAAATTTCTGTCTTAAATTTGTTCAAAATGCAATTACATATAGATTTGACAATGAAACAATGGATTGTGAAGAATATTGGAAATTTCCAGTTGAAACACTTGTAGATCAAACCGGTGATTGTGAAGATACTTCTGTTTTATTAGCATCTATTTTGGACAGATTAGGTTTTGATGTAGCATTACTTTATTATTCCTGGAAAGAAGATGGTAAAAGACTTGGTCATCTTGCAGTTGGCGTCAATCTTGATGGAGACTATGGCAGTTATGTTATTGATGATAATGGAAATAGGTATTTCTACTGTGAAACCACAACTGAAGGTTATTCTGTTGGAGAAATACCATCTAAAATAAAAGGAGATCCTGTTAGAATTGTTCCAATTTAAAATATTATTCTATAAAAATTGCTGGTCTTAGAGGGATTGCATATCTTTTTTTATTGGCAGGATCGTAAATATCTTTTTCTTCAAATTTAAAAAAATTTATATCACATGAAAAAATTTTTTTTAGATAATCGATTGAATTTTTTAAATATTCATACTCTGAGATATCGGTTAGATATCTTTTTTTATCATTTTCATTTAATTTTTTTACTTCACTTGGAAGTTTACTAGCATATTGAGAAATTTCTTTTGCAATTTTTTTTATCCCTGGTTTTAATAAAGCTTCTTTCATAATTAATCCTATGTTTAGTTTATCTTCACTCTTAAGCCTAATTGCTTTTCTGATTAAGTCATATTTCCAAAGAGGTGATAAATAAATACATATCTTTTTTGGTTTTATTTTTGTAACCTTTATTATTTCAGATATATCGTCAACTACTTTTGAAAGAAGATATTCTCCAATTTCATCTTTTTCGGAAATATCTGCTGTATTGAATTCTGGAAATGTTTCATTTGTTACAAATGTTTCATTATATTTATGCCAAAGTTCTTCAGATAAATGAGGGGTGACTGGAGCCATTAACTTTATCCAGGTGTTTATAAATTTTTTTAATAGATCTTTGTTGCCCCCGCCTCTATTAATATACCATTGAATATTTTTTTGACAATCAAAATATATCTCATTTGTCGCAACTCGTAAATCAAATTTTTCAAATGCATCAGTTGTCTTTTTTATTGTCCTTTGAAGTGAACTTTTAAGCCAGTTGTCTAGATTTTTGTTATTTTTTCCTTCAATTTTTTCAATTTGATTAATTAATTTATAGATATTAGCTATTCTATTTTTATATTTTGTAACTGTTTCAGTATCCCATTCAATATCAACAAAAGGTGAACCTACATGGGAGTAGTATAGACGCATGGCATCAACTCCATAAGTTGATGCAGCCTCTGTTATATGTTCTGCACCACCTTTGGATTTACTAATTTTTTCTTTACCTTTTTGAGTTACCCACCAGTGAACAAAAATTCCCCTTGGTCTTTTATCTTTTGACATTATTGCTACATGGTTCATTAAAAAAACTGGAAAATGAACTGTTTTGTGTTCTTTTCCTCCTAAGTTTATATCAACTGGGTACCAATAATCGAAATCAGATTTTATTTTATTCCAGGTTAAATCTTTAGATTTTCCCTTTCCAAGAAATATAAAATCAAAAAATTTTTCAGTCATCTCTTCTGGTTTGATTTCATTTAGATTTACATATTTAGAAATAATATAATATGCTGGATAAAGTGTTGAATCTGATATCGGTTCAATAATCCAACCTTTTTTGAAAGGAAATTCTGTTCCTAACCAAGAGCCTTTTCTAATACATGCTCTGTCATCAAACCAATCTAAAACTCCAGGCATTTCATCTTTGTATTCGTCTGGGTAAATATTCATTGTTTGTGCATGGTTTTTTGAATTTTCAGTAAGGTTTGTATCACTATATTTTATAAACCATTGATCAGGTATATTTTTTATAAAAACATTTCCTCCACATCTACAAATTACCTCCTCAGAAAACTCTCTCATAACTATTGCTTCGTTTCTAGATAAAAGATCATCTTTAACTGTATCTTTTATATCAGATATCTTAATTCCTGCATAAATTCCACAATTTTCATTAAGATAACCTGTGTGAAATTCTTTCTTGTAAACTTCTTCAGTTGCAATATTAAGTTTTTCTGTTTCAGTTTGACTTTTTATTTCTAATTTTTCACAAGCTTCTTTTGCAGGATTTGTTCCAAATCCTTTTACATCAATTATAGTAATTGGTTCAATATTTTCTCCTGATTCAACTAGTGCTATCCAATCATAGGGTGCATGAGCTGGAACAGACATAACGATTCCTGTTGCAACGTTTGGATCAGCAAAAGCTCCTGATAAAATCGGAATTTCTCGATTAATTATTGGTATATTACAGGTTTTCCCAATTAGATTTATTCCTCTAACAGTTTCCTCTAAAAGACTGATATTTTCAAGTTGATAGGATAATTTATCTGCTGCTTCTTTTGAAAGAATCCAGATTTCGTCATTAATTTTAACTTTTACATATGAAATATCAGGATTTACCCACATATTTGTTACGCCAAAAATCGTTTCAGGTCTGAGTGTTGCAGCAGGTAGAATAGTTCCATCAGGCATTTTAAATTTTATAGTTGTAAATTCAAGGATTTCTGCTGAACCACCCTTTAAAATATCTGTTTCAGATTTATCAACAGCTACAGGCCCACAATTTGGGCAAAAAGGTGCAAAATGCGGTTTTTGGATAAGTAAATTTTTTTCTTTTAGTTTAAAAAATTGCCATTTAATAAATTTCATATAACCATCTGAAATGGTACTCATAATTCTAGAATAATCTATTAAAAAACCAAATTTTTTCCAGTAATCTTTGACATATACATCTCCAAAATAGTTTACAACTTCTTTTGGATTTGTCAATTTTTTTATTTGTTTTTCAGTTATTCCATACTCCTTTAGATCATTTATTGTTTTTGGATCTTTTCTTTTAACCTTTTTTGCAAATCCAATTGTTGGTATTCCAGATGCATGAAATCCAGCAGGAAAAAGAACATCGTATTCTTTCATTCTTTTATAGCGTGCAATAATATCACAATATGTAAAACCTCTCATATGGCCAACATGTAGATATCCTGAAACACCGGGATAAGCAAAATGAACAAAAAATTTTTTATTATGTTGTTTTTTTACTTCAAATAATCTATTTTCAAACCATTGTTTTTGCCATTTATTCTCAATCTCGTAATAGTTATAATTTGTATCTTTCATCGTAATAATCTTTTGGGAAATGAAGAATACGTTATTAATGCTTTTCTCCAACTTGCAATATTTACAAATTATTTATTAAAAATAATAATTTTAAATATTATTATTAATAAATTATAATATTAAAGACTGTGATTAAAAATATAAAAATAGCAAGTGAAATAACAAACAGGCAAGAATTAAACAAATTAAAATTCATATTAGAGATATTTGTTGTAAATACTCGAATACATGAACTTGTAACTATACATTAAAACTCAAAAAATTAATTAGAAAATAAAATTTCATTCTTCTGGTTCTGTGGTATCCTCGGTCTTCTTTTTCCTTGAGGGAATTGCTTTTTTTAATTTATTAAATCCACCTTTAAATTTTGATAATTTAGTTTTTTTATCATTTTTCTCCTTTGTTTCTCCTTTTTCCTTTTTCTTCCTTCTTAATTTAAAACCACTTTTTTTCTTTGCTGGAGGTTTTTTAATATCAATATTTTCTAATTTACCATCTTTATTTAATCTTAAATGAAATATTGTTGGTTTAATTTCTTTTTGGATGTTTTCTTTTACTTTTTGTCTTTTAGAAATAACCCTTTTTCTTGGCTCTTCCTTTTTTATCGGAATTACCTCAACAAACTCTACTAATTGATCATCAACTTCTATTAATTCTTCCTCAGATTGTGTTTCTGATAAATCATATTCTTGAAATTTATTTTCAAATTCTTTGATTTCCTCTATAATTTTAAGAATTTCTTCATGTGTTTTAATATAAATATCTATATCCTCACCTAAATTTGAATCCTTCATAACCTATCTCTTTTTATTAAATAAAAATCAATCTCTGTAATTATTTATCATTTATTTAGTATAAAACTATTATGTTTGTTAGTTATCAACATATTTCATTATAATTTTTTTAATTTTGAAATGTTTTAAATAATTTTAAAAGAAAAATAGCTTTTATAAATAAAACATTTAAATAATAAGCTTATCTTCAAAATAAAAGTGTTTTACATGAAAAAGAAAAAAATTACCTTTATCTTTGCCCTGTTAATTATCACAATAAATATAAGTGGATGTATCAAAGAAACTCAATCTGATAATGGGACAATTAATTCAGAAATACCGATAAATGTTTATGTGGATGATGATTATGATAGAAATACCTCTGGGTGGGGTTTTAACCATTTTAATTCTATACAAGATGGTATTATAAATGTATCAGTAAATGGGACTGTTTATGTTAATAATGGTATTTATTATGAAAATATAGTTATTAATAAATCAATAAATATTAGTGGTGAAGATAAAGAAAAAACAGTCATTAAGGGAAATAAACAAGGAAATGTTGTAAATATTCTAAATAATTCTTGTACCATCCAAAATATGAATATTAGTAATGGTGGTGACAATTCAGGTGTTAGAATCGTTTCAAGAAGAAATACATTAATAAACAACACCTTATATGATAACTATTATGGTATTTGGATAGATTCCAATTCAGATAATACAATATCGAATAATATCTTTTCAAATAATTTTAATGCAATAAGACTAAAAGGTGTATCTGATTCAATGATAACAAAGAATCAGATTGAATCTAATACTTTGGAAGGAATTAATCTTGAAACCTGTCTTCGCATTACAATTAAGGATAATATCTTTGAAAATAGTGGAATTGCAATTTCGGGACCCATTATTTCTTGGGATAGCCATATTATAGAAAATAATAAAGTAAATGATAAACTCATTTATTATTATAAGAATGAAAACGGCATAGCTGTTCCTGAAGATGCAATTCAGATAATTTGTGTTAATTGTAGTAATATCGAAATTAAAAATATTAATTTTGAAAAAGTTTTAATTGGAATTCAAATTTGTTTTTCCTCGGGTTTTACAATAGAGAATAACTACTTTGAATTTAACTATAAGAATTCAATGTATATGTATCATTCTAATAACAATACAATAATTAATAATAACATTAAAAATGGCAAGGGTATTAATCTATTAAATTCAGAAAATAACATTATCAGGCAAAACACAATAGAAAACACCGAGACTGGAATTGATCTAGATAACTCAGATAATAATAATATTAGTGTAAATTCTATCTTCAATAATGAAAATGGGATATATTCAAGTTATGGACATAAAAATAATATTTATGAAAATGATATTTTTTCAAATACTGAATATGGTATATATCTTCTCTCAAATTCAAATAATAATCTAATTACCAAAAATAGGTTATATGAAAATGAAATTGCTATTCGTATAAAAGGTTCAAGATATAATAACTTTATTACAAATGAAATCAATGATAATTCTGATATAGGGCTTTATATATGCTGTGGTGCTTCAGAGAATGTAATTTACAAAAATTCTTTTATTAACAATGATCGCCATGTTGACTATACTATATTTAATATAAATCATTTTTATGAGAATGGCTTTGGTAATTATTGGGATGATTATTTTGATAGATACCCCAATGCTACACAGACAAATGGAATCTGGGATACGCCTTATCAGATACTTGGTAGTAACGCTGAAGATATATATCCATTGGTTAATCCTATTAATATTAATTAATATTTTTTTAAAAAATTAGATTTCAATGTTATTTTTACTCTTTGACATTTTGTCACAAACATTATTTAAATAATAACTAACATAGTATTACATATTAAGTAGGGGGACGAAAAAATAAGGATGGAAAGATTACAGAAAAAAAAAGAATATAATATAAAAAAGATAGAGGTAATTGTCGAATCTCTTTTAGATAAAAACATAAAAAAATTATCAGAATATCAGAAAAAAATGCTTTATGAATTATATTTAGATTATATTCGTGATGGCTTAGATGCAAAAGATGCTATAGAAAAAGCCTATAAAATTATTAAATGTTTTAATTAATCATTATATTAACTTGACATTGTCACATTAATAGAATTTGTTGGTAAAAAGTTACCAACATTCCTCATATTTTGTTAAAACTTCTTGGATAACTTTCATGATATTCTTCCTATCTTTCTTTTGTATCCTTG